>CBDTVQ010000090.1:0-7508 GCA_965364045.1 uncultured Tessaracoccus sp.
AGTCGTGGGGACTTGCCTGCGGACCCCACAAGGATGCCCAGCGAAGCAGCTGAGCACTTCTGTCCCGCATGCCCGAACGCCGACTTCACGAGATCCGCCACGGCAAGATCCACGTCGGCGGCGGGTGTGATGATCAGGGCATTCTTGCCGGAGGTTTCGGCGAGGACGCGTGGGCCATGCATCCGGCCAGTGCGCCAGGACGCGAAGAGTTCCGCGGTCTCGATGCCACCCGTCAGGACCACCTGATCCACGCCCGCGTGCGACACCAGGTGCCGCCCCACGTCTCTCTCATCAGTGCGGACAACGTGCAACACATCTCGCGGAACCCCCGCAGACCACAGGGCTTCGACTGCGATCTCCGTGCATCGGGGCACCGGATGTGCGGGTTTGATGATGACGGCTGACCCGGCGGCCAGGGCGGCCACCACGCCACCGACGGGGATGGCCACTGGGAAGTTCCAGGGCGGCGTGACCAGTGTGACGGCGGCAGCTTCGAAGGCTGCGCCGTCGGTCAGGGCATGTCCGGGGGCGAGTTGCAGAGCAGCCTCGGCGTAGTAGCGGGCGAAATCGATGGCCTCGCTGATCTCGGGGTCCGACTGATCGATGGTCTTTCCGCCCTCGGTTGCCATCGCGGTCACGAGCTGACCACGACGTCGCTCAAGCTGTCGCGCGGACTCCCGCAGCACTTCTGCGCGCTCGGAGGGGCTTCGGCCCGCCCATGTCGGGGCTGCCGCCCGCGCCGTCGACACCGCGCGGTCAATGTCCGGGATGCTGCTGAATGGAGTTCTGGGCTCCTCTGCGTCACCGGCTGTGGTTTCCCCGGCCCACCGTCGTGTCTCGGCGAGGGCGGGATCGGAGTCCGGGGTGTTGGCGAAGCGCTCGCCGATGACGGGGCGTTGCGGAGATCGGTGTGGCACCGCGGGTGTTGCATCCACCGCTGAGGCTGCTTCGCGGAACCACAGCTCCTGGCGGTCCATGGCCGAGGAGTCGCCGGCGATGGCATGCAGGAAGTTCTGGGGTTGGGCATTCTCCTCGAGTCGTCGGACCAGATAGGACACGGCCACGTTGAAGTCCGCCGGCGCCACGACGGGCGTGTAGAGCACCATGGATCCAACATCTTCGAGCACCACCCGCGACTGTGCGGGCGACATGCCCTGCAGCATCTCCACATCCATCCGGCCCCCGACGTCGCGACGCTGCGCGAGGAGGTGGGCGCCCGCCACGTCGAACAGGTTGTGGCTTGCCACTCCGAGCCGGAGGACCTCCGTGGCGTCCGGGCGAAGAGCCCGCTCGATGACGCGCAGGTAGTTGGCGTCCACGTCAGCCTTGTTCGTGTACGGAGCGAGTGACCACCCGTGGACCTCGGCGTCCACCGCCTCCATCGCGAGGTTTGCGCCCTTGACGACGCGCACCTTGATGTCCGCGCCGCCCCCTGCCCGCCGTCGATGGGCGAATTGGATGAGTCGCTCCAGGGCGCCCAGCGCGTCCGGGAGGTATGCCTGCAGGACGATTCCGGCCTCCAGGTCCAGGAATTCGGGTTCCATCAGCAGTGTCTCAAAGACCTCCAGCGTGAGATCCAGATCCCGGTACTCCTCCATGTCCAGGTTCACAAAGGCCCGAGGTGAGTTCTCGGCCGCTGCGCGGTAGACGTTGCGGAGACGCACTGAAGCCCTGTCCACCGTGCCCGCGGTGTCCCACGTGGAGATCTGGGAGACCATCGAGGAAACCTTGACGGAGACATAGTGCACGTCGTCGCGCTGCAGGAGTTCGACGGTGCGCCGCGCCCTTGATGCCGCCTCGGCCTCGCCGAGCACGGCCTCGCCCAGGAGGTTGACGTTCAGCACGACGCCGTCGGAGGAGAATCTGGCGAGGTGTCGGGCCAATCCCGGGTCGTCGGCATCCACCACGAGATGTCCCACGAGCTGCCGCAGTCGCTTGCGGGCCAGCGGGACGACGATCCAGGGCAGCAGTGGTGCGAGGCGAGCCCCTGCGCCGAGCATCAGCCGGTCAAGGGGCCCAAGGAAGTTGGCGCCGCCCCGAAGAGTCGTGAGGACCTTCGCGGCCACGTGGACGTCCTCGGCTCGGGCCACCTCGTCCACGAACCGGACCGCCATGGCCAGCCCCTCGGCATCTGAGAGCAGACCTGAAAGCTGACGTCCCGTGGCGCGTTCCTGCCGGCTCTCCTCCTTGTCGGCGCGCTTTCGCCACGCGAGGGCGAGGGCGACGGCGTCGTCGACCACCTCGGCCACCGCGGTGATTTCCCCGGTGCACTTCGACATGTCTCCAGTCTGGCCCTTGGCGCGTCATTTGGAGCGTGTCGTGGTCATCAGCACCGCGAGTGAATTGAAATATCCACGCAGGGGGACAGATGCTCGCAGCGAAACTGTCATGACTCGGTGGCACAGTGGTGGCGTGGAGTGGGATTGGGTGCTGGACAGCGACGAGGTGGTTGCGTCGCGCCGTCGTGAGGCACGCGCCGGGATTCCGGCGCCGTGGCCCCGCTGGTTCCCGTCGGACTGTGTGGACGCCGTGGTTGCGGCGGGTATCGATCACCCGTGGCAGCATCAGGTGGAGTTTGCAGATTTGGCGCACGATCACAAGCATGCGGCGATCTCCACACCCACGGGATCCGGCAAGTCGCTGGCATACCTGATGCCCGTGCTGGCTGCCACCACGGCCGAGTCTGCGCTGTCGCCGAGCCGGGGCGTGCGTCCCCGGTTCACGCGACAGCGACCCACCGCGTTGTACATCGCCCCCACCAAAGCACTGGCACATGACCAGGTGCGCGCGGCCGCAGCCCTCGCCCCTTCGTCCTGGCGCATCACCGCACTGGATGGTGACTCAGATGTGGAGGAACGTCGATATGCCAGGGAGCACGCCAGCTTCGTCCTGACGAACCCGGACATGGTGCATTTCTCGGTGTTGCCGAACCATCAGCGTTGGTCCTCTTTCCTCGGCGGGCTGCGTTTTATCGTCATTGATGAGGCGCATCGCTACCACGGCATGTTCGGGGCCCATGTGGCAGGCGTACTGAGACGCTTGCGCCGGATGTGTGAGTTGTACGGGGCATCACCCACGATGTTGCTGTCCTCAGCCACCGCGCCCAACGCGGCGGACTTCGGTGGACGTCTGGTTGGGGAGCCCACGGTGGAGGTGGTGGACACATCCACTGCGCCTGTCGGTCCACGCACGGTGGCGTTGTGGCAGCCAACGTCAAACCTGCGTCAGGACACCTCACGACTGCTGGCCGGACTGTCCGACGACGGCGCCCAAACCCTGGCCTTCGTAGCGTCCCGTGCGGGGGCAGAACTCGTGTCTGTGGCGGCCCAGGAACAGGCCATCGAGCCGGCACGCATCGCCTCCTACCGCGGGGGGTACCTGGCGATGGAGCGAAGGGCGTTGGAGAGCTCGCTGCAGTCCGGGGAGTTGCGGGGGCTGGCCACCACCAATGCGCTGGAACTGGGCATTGACGTCTCGGGAATCGAGGCCGTGCTGGTGTCCGGATATCCGGGCAGGTTGTCCTCGTTCTGGCAGCAGGCCGGGCGGGCGGGGCGAACCGGTCAGGAAGCCCTTGTGGTGTTGCTGGCGCGCGAGAACCCCCTTGATGTCTACCTCTTGGAGCATCCCGAGCTCATCTTTGATGCTCCCGTGGAACACCTCGTGCTGCATCCGGAGAACCCTCACGTCCTGGGCCCCCATCTTGCCGCGGCCGCCCAGGAGCACCCTTTGACGGCTGCGGACGCGCGATGGTTCGGTCCCACCACAGTTGATCTCGCGGAGGCGCTGGCGCGTCAGAAGGTGTTGCGCGACCGCGGCCAGAGGTGGTTCTGGACGCGCGCCGATAGGGCGGTGGATCACATCAACCTGCGCACCGCAGGTCCAAGGCCGGTGGAGATCATCGAACAGGCGACGGGCCGCGTTGTGGGGATCATCGACCATGAGGCCGCGGACAGGACTGTGCATCCCGGGGCGGTGTACCTGCACCAGGGGGAGACATGGCTCGTCTCCTCTTTGGAACTGGATGATGGGCACGCCTTTGTGTCCCGTTTCGGAGAGCCGTTCTACACACAGGCGCAGTCGAGTTTCAACATTGATCACCTGGAGGTTGTTCGACGTCGCAGGGTCTCGGGGCTGGAGGTCACCCTGGGCCGGGTGCGGCTGACGTCCCAGGTCACCGGCTACCTGCGGCGCGACGAGGTCACCCACGAGGTGCTCGACTCCACTCCCGTGGACCTTCCTGCACATCGCATGATGACCGAGGCGGTGTGGTGGAGCGTGCCACAGTCGCTGGAGAGGGCCCTCGGCTGGGCTCCTCTGGAGATGGGTGCGGCTGCGCACGCGATGGAGCACACGGCCATCGGCCTGCTGCCGGCTTTCGCGCCGTGCGACCGTTGGGACATCGGTGGTGTCAGCACGCCCGTGCATCCAGAGACGGACCTGGCCACGATCTTCGTACACGACGGCCTCCCGGGTGGCTCGGGCTTCGCAGCCCACGCCTTTGAGGTGGCCCAGGAGTGGCTGGAGGCAACGCTGGATCGGTTGGAGGGATGCGAATGCGTCGGTGGTTGCCCTGCCTGCGTCGTCTCGCCCAAGTGCGGCAACGCAAACCAAGTGCTGGACAAGCTGCGGGCGGCCCAGCTCCTGCGGGCTCTGCTCCATCACGGCTGAACCAGCCGAGAACCACCTGTCCACAGCATGGGTGTTGTCCGTCTTGACCGACGGTGTTGTCCGGACCCAGCGTCTCCACAGCCCCCGCAGAACTTGGGTGATGGGCCTGTCTCCCCGCCCAAGGTGAGGGGTGTCAGCGAATGAACCGCATTCGCACTGGACACCCATCTCAATCAAGGGGAGACATCACATGCATCACACCGAACTGGTCACGCGTGCACCGCACACGCCAGAGAAGTCCACAGCCCGACGCCTTGCGGAGCGGGGCCTGACCACCGTGGAGTACGCCATCGGCCTCGTCGCGGCCGCCACGGCCGCACTCATGCTGCTGCGCGTCTTCCAGAACGGCGCCTTCTTGCAGGCGTTGACCGAGTGGGTCCTGAGGATATTCCAGGGCCTGGTCGGCACGCTGTCGTGAGCAACCGGCGCGGGGCGGGCGCTGGGGGCGTCTCCCCGTGCCGGCGGAGCAGCGGCGATCATCGGGGGATGGTCACCGTGGAGCTGGCCGTCGGCTTCGTGACCGCCACGTTGCTGACGGTCACTCTCGCAGCCGTCCTGCTGCTCGGGGTGGCGCAGGCTGGCTGTGCCCGCTCCAGCACCGAGATGGCGAGACAGCTGACGCGCGGTGACGCTGCGGCCGTCGCAGTGGCGCAGAGCGAGGCACCTGAAGGTGCGGAGTTCCGGGTGGACAGGAAACAGAATGGCGTCGCCGTGCGAGTCAGCGCGCCGGTGTCCATCCTCGGCGTGGGAGTTGTCGTCGTCACGGCGGAGAGATGGGCGGCGTGGGAGCCGGGAGTGGGCAGTGCGCCGCCGGGATGAACGCGGTGCGGGGACACTCCTGACGGCAGGCATTTGTGTGTCGCTGCTCGCGGTCGCCTGCACGGCGTCGGTGCTGGTCGCCTGGCTTGCCCAGATCAGTTCCGTTCAGGACTCGGCAGATCTGGCGTCACTGGCGGCGGCCAGTGCTCATGCTCAGGGGGTCGACGCGTGCGCCGCCGCAGGAGAAGTTGCGGCTCGCAATCAGTCGGACCTGATGAAGTGCCACTTGAACGGGGACCAGTGGTCCTTCGTGGTGGAGGTGCGCGTCAGCCAGGAGTTGAAGCCATCGGTGCCGGGCGCTCCGCAAATGATCGAGAGAGTCGCCTCAGCCGGAACCATCCAATGAGTAGTGACTGGCTCTTGTCGAGGTGTTGACAGGCGTGAAGTGGTGGGTCAGCGCTCGCGTCGGGGCGTCGGCAGGGTGATGGCGGACACGAGGCCGCCGACCACGATGGCCACGCCTGCACCGATCAATCCGGAGACGCCTCCGTTGAGATCAGTGATCAGGAAGAGGAGAAAAAAGGTGATCAGTCCAGCGACCACAGCAGACGTGATTCCCTTCGCAAGGGATGAGCTCTTCTGGCTGCGGCCGGGCTTCGGATCAAGTCGTTCCATTGTGGAATCATGACACGCTGGGGGTCTTTTGTGCCATGGCGTCTCGAAGATGGCCGCCGGCACAGAGTTTCTGGAGACTGCGTCGCGCTCTAGTGTGGATGTCATGACATCCGCTGATCTCCGCCCGCAGTTGTTCGGAGCGAACTACACCACCGACGACGTGTTGGAGCGCATCGGCGAGGCCGGGCAGGCGGGATTGGGAAGGAACAGCACCATCGCGGCGGACGTTTCCCTTGCCGGTTCCATGGACCCGCTGGCCTGCCTGATCCGTCTTTTCATCCTCCAGCAGGACGTTCCGGAGGCTTCCGCGGCGCAGGCCATGGACGTGGAAGCCGCCGTTGGATCAGGCTGGGTGGAGCGCCTTGGAGACGAGGTGCGGGCACTGGTGGACATCCGGCCGTATGGGTCCCCCGACGACGGCGCGTCCGGTTTCCTGGTCAGTGATCTGACCCCGGGAATGGATCAGCTCACCGCCCCCACCCGTCCTGATTACGTGCTCGGTGCATCTCCCGCCTCTCTCACGCTGGCGGAGATCACCATGCGGAAGCCTGTGGATCGTGCCCTCGATCTCGGCACCGGATGCGGGGTGCAGTCGTTGCATCTCGTGCGGCATGCCGCCACCGTGGTGGCCACCGATCTCAATCCGCGTGCCCTCGATCTGGCCCACGTCAGCGCAGGGCTCAGTGGAGTGGAGATCGATTTGCGAGAGGGGTCGCTCTTCGAACCGGTCACCGGGGAGCGCTTTGACCTCATCGTCTCCAACCCGCCGTATGTGATGAGCCCGCCGGATGGGCCGCGTCTGACCTATCGCGAAGGTGAACTGGTGGCCGATGGTCTCGTGGAGGCCATCGTTCGGCAGGCACCAGAGCATTTGAGCGAGGGCGGCAGCCTCCAACTGCTCACCAACTGGGCCATTCTCGACGGCGTCGCGTGGCAGGACAGGCTCCTCGGCTGGGTGGAGGGCACCGGACTCGACTGCTGGGTCATCGAACGCGAACGACTCGATGCCTACGCCTATATAGAGATGTGGCTGACCGACGCTGGACTGGCCGGCTCACCTGAGTGGAAACCGGCCTACCGACGATGGCTCGAGTACTTTCAGGGCCTCGGCATCAGCGAGGTGGGCATGGGGTGGCTGTTGTTGACTGCAGCCGGACGAACCACGCCGGACCTCAGGTTCGAATCCTGGCCGCATGCCGTGGCCCAACCCGTGGGGGACGTCTTCGTCCGTAACCAGGCAGCCATTGATGCCGCGACACTCCCGTTGGATGAGCTGCTCGGAAGTCGGCCCCGACTGGTGGACGTCGTACAGGAAACCATCGGGGAACCGGGCGCAGAAGACCCCACCCATGTTGTCCTGAGGCAACGGGCTGGCCTGCTTCGGGCCGTCCGGGTGGGGACCGCCG
>CBDTVQ010000091.1:0-7386 GCA_965364045.1 uncultured Tessaracoccus sp.
ATGAGATCATCCGGGCGAACCTGCTCGGCCATGGCCTCGAAGGTCAGGACGAGTCGGTGGCGGAGAATGGAGTGGCGCATGGACACCACGTCGTCCGGAACCACGTGGTTGCGGCCGGCAAGCAGAGCATTGCTGCGCGCCACCTGCAGGAAGGCGATCGCGCCGCGGGGGCTGGCGCCGTACTCGATCCAGCGGGCGTGTTCGCTGCCCAGGAAATCGCCGGGCCGACGTGTGACGTTGATGAGCTCCACGATGTACTGCTTGATGCTGTCCTTGACGTGGATCCGGCCGCACAGCTCCTGCAGACGGAGAATGTCGGCGGTGGTGGCGACTGGTTGGCCGGGCTTCTCGAAGGTGCCACGTTCGATGCGGTTGAGTACTTCGATCTCATCGGCCGGCTTGGGATAGTCCACGACCTCCTTGAGCAGGAAGCGGTCCATCTGCGCCTGGGGAAGCACGTAGGTGCCCTCCTCCTCGATGGGGTTCTGCGTCGCCATCACGGTGAACGGCGCAGGCAGCGGGTGGCTGATACCACCGATGGTCGTCTGGTGTTCCTGCATGGCCTCGAGCATGGCTGATTGTGTCTTGGCGCTGGATCGGTTGATCTCATCGAGCAGCACGAAGTGCGCGTGGACCGGGCCGAGTTCAGTGCGGAAGCTGGTGGTGGCCGGATCATAGACCTCGGTCCCCACGATGTCGCTGGGGAGCAGGTCCGGGGTGCACTGGATGCGGGCGAAGCTGGCAGCGACGGAGCGGGCCAGGGTGCTTGCTGCCAACGTCTTGGCCAGCCCGGGCACGGATTCCACGAGGATGTGGCCGCGGCTCAGCAGCGTCGCCATCAGCGCACGACGCAGTCGGGGCTGACCGACGACCGTGGCGTCGAAGTAGTCCGACAGAGCCTGCAGGGTCTCCTCGGCGCCGGCCATCTCGTCGCTCGTCAGCGTGTCCTTGACGGACCTCGAAAAGGTTTCGTTGCTGGGCTCTGTGCTCATTCCATCTCCTGGGTGGTGGTGCTGGGTGTCCAGAGGTCGTTCAGTCGATCGCTGCGTCGGCGCCGACGGACGGCGGCCGGTGTGACGGCGGGTGGTGGTGGTTCCGTGGGGCCGGAAGCGGCGGCGGGCCGTGTTCCGGAGAGTTGTCGCAGTGCCCGCAGGACGGGCAGGCCGATGACAAGGACGATCAGGGCGTTCACCACGGCGCGGGTGAGGTCGAAGGCCAACGACGTGGCCAGCGTGTAGTCAATTAGTCGTTGCAGGGCGTCCAGGGGCGGAAGCCCGGGCAGGAAACCACCGGTGCTGGCGTCGCGCTCACCCGTCCAGCCCGTGATGTTCAACGCCAGTCCCGTGATGAGTCCCAGCGGAAGGGCGACGACGGCGGCGCTCAGCCATGCTGCGACCGGACGCAGACTGCGCAACAATCCGCCCACCGCTCCCCACAGTCCCCAGACGAGGATCTGACCCACCAACGGGGTGTCGACGAGTCCGAGTGCCACGGAGGAGGCGAGCGCAGCGACCGCGCCGGTCAGAAAGCCCGCCGGTGCCCCCAGGGCGGCCCCGGCCAGCAGGGGAAGGGCATAGACGGGTTCGATCCCGGCGCCGCCGGGGGACAACACGAGGCGGAACACGACGTCGACGAATGCCACGAGCAGTATGGGGCCGAAGACCGCGGACCGGCGTCCGGCATCGAGCCAGATGGAGGTGGCCAGCACCCCCAGAAGCCCCAGAACGGCGGCCAGCAGGTACGGCGTCTCGGCTTCCAGTGCGTCGCGCCCGGGTGCGGTGAAGGAGGACCAGATGGGCCAGCCCAGCCAGCCCGCGCCCAGCAGGCCCAGGACGAGCAGCGCCACAAGGGAGCGCCAGCCGTTTTGGATGCGCATCATGCGAGCACCTCCGTGCGGGTGCTGTTCAGCACATCTGTGAGCCGCAAATAGCGGGTGGAGCCGACAGCGCGGGAAACAATCGGAGCGGTGGGCAGCAGATCTGCCACTGCACCAGGGGAGCCGTCGCCGATGACCGATCCGCCCTGGAGCACGACGATCCGGTGACAGGCACGCACGAGGAACTCTGTGTCTCGACTCGTGATCAGTCGGGTGCCGGCGGGGCGACGACGCAGGTCCTCGGCCAGCGTGTGCCGCTCGCGCGGGTCCAGTCCTGCCTGGGGATGGGAGAGCCAGAGCGGCGTCTCAATCTCACTCGCCAGTGCTCGGCGAAAGGCAGCGAACTGGCCGGGGCTGAGATCAGTGAGCAAACTCTGGGGTTGCAGCGTCGGCACGCTTCGCAGGACGGAACCGCCGGCCAGCTGGTGACGGCGTTCCCACAGTCTGGCTGCCGCACCCAGCCGCAACGTGGCGGGCAGTTGGCTGGGAACCACGTCGCCGCCGGGCAGTTGTGCGATGAGGCGACGGGCCAGAGCCTCGGGTCGGCCCCCGATCTCGACGATCCCGAGACACTCGCCGGGACGGATCTCAATGCCCGGACCGGTGAGGCCGAGGGCAGCCGCGTCGATGACAGTGCCGGAACCCGTGGGGGCTGAGCCGTCCGGTGCCCGTGTGGGGAACAGGGGAAGGGAAACGTGGTGTTCGTCCATGGTTTCCCGCGTTGTCAGGGGCGTGAGGCAGTCCTGCGGGGGCATGTTCAGAGCACGGGCCAGCGTCAGGAGCGTGGGCTCGGGGAGGCTGCTCGGCTCCCATTCCTGGGGGCGGCCCGCCCAGACGATTCCACCGTCGACGAGTTCGACCACCTGGTGGGCATGCTCCCAGACGGCATCGAGGTCATGCTCAGCCCACAACACGGTGGAACCGGCACGGGCCAGGCCGCCCAGCAGTGAACAGAAATGGTCTCGCGTGGCCCGGTCAGCGGCGCCCAGCACACGATCCACGAGAATGAGCGGCGGCGGGGTGTCCGCTTTCTGGGCCATCAGGGTGGCGCAGTGCAGCCGGAGCCGCAGGTCAACGGGCAGTGAGCTGAGCCTGCGGGGCAGGTCATCGTGGAGACCGAGTTCTTCCGCGGCGGAGAGATCGCCCAGAAGATCCGCGATGGTTTCTGCGACGGTGCCGCCCGGCAGTGCCGCGTCCGAGATCCACAGTGCGCTGGCGGTGAGTTCCTCGGGTGTGGCGCCGTCGATGCGCTGACCGTTCAGTGTGGCCGTGCCGCGGAGCCGCGATCCGGCTGGAAGGGTGCCCGCCAGGGCGCGTACGAGGCTTGCACACCCGGAGCCGGAACGGCCGACGAGAGCGGTGATGGTTCGATCCTCGGCCACGAGACCGAGCTCATCGAGCACTGTCCTGCCACCGGGCATAAAACAGCTGAATACCTTGAGCTCAAGCATGCGCCACCACCTTGCGGGGAGCGCGCTGCCCGGAGGAGAGCCCCACGGCCACGGGCAGCAGCACGATGGCACCGGCGACGGCCCAGGGGAGGCTGAGTGCGGCATCGGCAGCCGGGAAGAGGGCAGCCTCCTGGTTGAGTGGGCCGCGCAGTGCCCAGGCAGCCGTCAGCAGGAGCGCCACGGCAGCCTGGGGGATGTCGCTGGCTCGCCACTTCCACAGCAGCCCGGGCGTCCCCGGAAGCGCCAGACCCAGGGCGACGGCGAGTACCACCACGACGGCGATGATGTCTGTCCCGTACAGGTTGTTCGTGATCACCGCGGGTACGACGCCGAAGGAAAGAGCCAGCACGGGGCCCACGGCCAGAATTGTGAGGAGCGAGAGCCGCAGGACTTCCACGGCTGGGCGAGGTGCGGTGCTGATTCGGTCCGCTCGGGCGATAGCGCCTCCGGCGATGAGCAGGGAGGTCAGCCAACCGGCGGAGGTTCCGCGTCCCCAGCCCTGGGCCATGATCCGGTGCCGGGCATTGAGTGCTTCTCCGCTGGCCTCACCGAGGGTGGCCAGCGGATGCAACGCTGGTGAGCCTGCTCCCAGAGTGGAGCGCGACAACGCCAGCCAGCCGCGGGCGCTCACCAGTTGCCCGGCCAGACCGAACAGGACAATGACCACCGCGGCACGCAGCGCGCCCACGAGTCCGGTCACCACCGAGCCGAGATCCAGAGGTCCGCCGAAGGTGACACCAGGCCCGGGCGTCCAGGACGGCAGAGCCAGCAATGCGTCGGCGGCTGCGCCACGCGGGAGAACAAGGGAGAGGGCCACCCAGACCAGCGTCGCGACGAACCCGGCGCCGAGTGATGTGACGAGGCTGGGGCGACGAGGGCCGCCGGCCAGGAAACCAGTGGAAACCAGGGCCACCGCGATCAGGAGCAGCAGCAGTGGATTGGTCGTGTTGAGGGCGATGGTGCTGACCACGAGCAGCAGCCACAGCCACACCAGGGGATGGCCGTCGGTCATCGCAGCCCTCCTCGGCGTCGAAGGCCGATGCCAATGCCCACCGCTGTCATCACGAGTGTCGAGACCGCGATGCCACCGGCAGCAAGGACGACCTTCCGCTCGGGATGCGTGGCCACAAGGTTGGCACCGGAGAGGTCCTCGCCCACCGGTGGTGGCTGGAATGCGGCGGCTGGTTCCTCCGGAACGCCGTCGACGGATGGCGTCGTGAGCCACAACGGTGAGATGGCGGAATCGCTGACATTGCGCAGGCGGAACTTGTGGGGCGTGGAGTTGAGGCCGCGCGGCACGATGTAGGCCAGGGTTGTGACGTCGTCGGGCCGCGGGGGGGTGTCTGCCGTGTCATCGGAGGAAGTCCGGTCTGTGGCGGTCGTTTCCTGCCAGACGCCGTCGTCGTCCTCGTAGTCGACGGCGAACCGTGTGCCGGGGATCGAGCCGGTGAACAGCAGTTTCAGCGTGGCGCCTGCTGGTTTTTCCTCGCCGTAGCCGTCGCCAAGAATGCGCGGGACCCGGGTGCCGAAAGGCACGAACTGGCCCACGGTCTCCAGGGTGTCCGTACCATCCTGCAGGCCGCCGACGCTGACGAGCGCCCAGCCACTGGCATCCCTTGGCGTGCCGAGGGTGGGGATGGCCACTTCCGTGTGGGCGACTCCGGATGAGTTGGTGATGACTTCTGCCTGGGCGCTGATGGGGCGCAGTTCTGCCAGTACGCCGTCGACCAGGACGGCCTGGTAGATGACCACCTGCACACGGGCGTTCGCATTGCCGATGACGGTCACGGGGAAAGTCGCGCCCTCGCGGAGCCAGTCGTTGGTTTCGAGCGAGCAGCCCCGGGGGGAACCCGAGCAGAGGGTCGAGGCCTGGGCGGGTGCCTCGGCGGCTGCGGGGAGGACGGCCCAGGGGCCTGCCAGAAGAAGGGCGGCAAGGCCCAGAAGGGGGGCGAAGCCAGGACGGATGGTGCGACGGATCACTCCTCTTCCACCACCGGCGGAGTGGAGGTCTGCAGACCACGAGCAAAAGCGGTGCCGAGTCCGCCGACGATGACAACGGCGCCAGCCACGGCTGCGAGCTGCGACCACGGCGCCGGTGTGTCCGAGCGGATCGCCTCCGAGCCCTGCCGCGTCGCATCCTCGCGACCCCAGACGCGCGACGGCGTGGCGTTGGGGGCGTCGGTGGCCTGTCCGGTGCCATCCTCCGGAGGTGGTGCCAGGGGGTCCTCGATGGGAGGGAGTTCCGGATAGTTCTGGATGGGCGGCGCTGGCGGAATGAACGGTGGCGGGTTCACGGGTTGCTGGGGGGGATTCGTCGGTCGCCGGGGACGCGTCGTGCGACGCGGAGGACTGGTGGGACGCCGGGTTCGAGACGGCTGCTGCGTGGGGGCGGCGGATGTCGCCGTTGTGGCGGGAGCGCTCGTCGTCTGCGGCGCCGCAGACGTCTTGATTGCAGACGTGGATGCGCTGACGGTGGGCGTGGCCGTACCGCTGTTGCTCGCCGAATCCGAGGGGGTAGTGCTGGGCGATGTCGTTGGGCTCTCCGATTCGGTGGGCGTCGGACTCGGTTCCAGGGGTGGCGCTTCCGACGGATCGAACTGTGGGGATGTCGCAGGCAGTCGTGAAGCATCATCAGTTGCATCTGTGAGAGTGATACCCACGACGGTGTCAACTCCAGCGACGGGCTCCCACTTGGGCTTCCCCTCCCAGTTGCCACCCTCGGCATCGCCTGCTGTCGGAGTTCCTGTGGCCCAGTGCCATGTGAACCCCTCGGAGACTGTCTGGTCATTGATGGAGGTGAAGACGCCGTTGAAGGCAATTTCGTACGGAATGTCAGCGGATTCAAGGGGATTCGTGAGTGGAGGAGCCGCCCCCTCCAACGGATAGGTTGTTGCCCCGGCAGCCAGTTTGACGCAGCGGATCAGCTGCTGATCCGCATCTTCCGCGGTCGTGGCTCTCCAGTCGATTACGACGGTTTGGCCCTCGCCCTGCCTGCACCAACCATCACGCCAGGTTTCGCCGTCCGCACGCGCAATGCTTGGTAGGGCCAACGCTCCGCCGGCGGCAATGCCGACTACGGCCAGCATCGCTGTGAGGCGCTGGGGGCTGCGACGAGGGTGGGACACGGGCTGCTCTCTGCTCACATGGCCTTGTCAGCGCGACGTGCAATCGCGCCACGCAGTCCACGACGTGGGGCTTTCGAAGTCCTCACGGGTATCCCGGCTCGTCTGCCAAGGAGGTGGCGGCATCGCGGTTGCGGGTCAGCACCGGATTCGCACCGGCTTCCCTCGTGATGGAGGACAACACCCGCTTTTCACGGGCATGCTCAGCATATCCCTGACTCGGCCGAGCGCCGCATGCGGCCAGGTGGACGTGCGCGTTTGGGGTCATCGTCGGATCATCGATGGGGCAACCACAATCCGGTCATGGAGGAATCGGGTTGGACACAGGAGTATTTTTCGTTCCACCAGCGAAGTACATGATGGTAAACCCGCCCGAGGAGGACTGATGACTGAGCACGCCCTTGACAAGAGTGGACGCAAGCGTTGGCTGGGATTGTTCTTCATCAGCCTCGGGGTGGCGCTCATCATCGTTGACTCGACGATCGTCAACGTCGCCATCCCCTCCATCATTGACGACATCGGTCTCACTTCAAGCGGCGCGCAGTGGGTGCAGGAGATCTACACGCTGGTCTTCGCAGCCCTGCTCCTCATCTGGGGCCGACTGGCCGACGAGTGGGGGCGTCGCAGGCTGTTCATCGTGGGTGTCGTGATCTTCGCCCTCTCCAGCGTTCTGGCCGCCACGGCTGGTTCCGGTTCGTTGCTGATCGCAGCGCGGGCGGTGCAGGGCGTCGGTGGCTCGATGATGTTGCCGACGTCCCTGTCCATCCTCAATGCCACCTTCCGGGGCAAGGATCGTGGCATCGCCTTCGCGTTCTGGGGCGCCACCATTGGGGGCATGGCCGCGCTCGGGCCGCTGCTCGGCGGATGGTTGACGACGTCCTTTTCATGGCGCTGGGCATTCGGCATCAACATCCCGCTGGGCATCCTTGTCATCGTG
>CBDTVQ010000092.1:0-7362 GCA_965364045.1 uncultured Tessaracoccus sp.
AGCAGCCGCACGAACGCCATGGTGGTGGCGATCTCCTGCCTGCCGGAGCCCTTGCGGACACTCTCGTAACTCTTGTCGGCAGGCAGCGAGATGAACTTCTGATCTCCCCTGCGCTCCGGAATGAAGCCACCCAACTGTCGGCGTCGCTCCATCAGATATTCCATGCGCGGGTCGTCCTTGTCCGGACGAACGTATGGCGGACGGTAGGGGTCCTCCTCCAGCACCTTGTCGGCGATGGGCAGGTTGACCCTGTCCCGGAACGTCTTCAGGTCATCCAGAGCCAGCTTCTTCATCTGGTGGGTCGCGTTGCGTCCCGCGAAGTGCTTCCCGAGGAAGTAGCCCTTGATGGTGTGGGCGAGGATCACGGTGGGAGCCCCGGTGAACTCCGTGGCGGCCTTGTATGCCGAGAAGACCTTCTGATAGTCGTGGCCACCACGGGTGAGCTTCCAGATGTCGTCGTCGGACCAGTCCTTCACCATCGCTGCGGTGCGCGGATCCCGCTCAAAGAAATGCTTGCGCACGTAGGCGCCGTCGTTGGCCTTGAATGTCTGGTAATCGCCATCGGAGGTGGAATTCATCAGGTTGACGAGAGCTCCGTCGCTGTCAGCCGCGAGCAGCGGATCCCAGCCCCGGCCCCAAACAGCCTTGATGACGTTCCAGCCGGCACCGCGGAAGAACGCTTCCAGTTCCTGCATGATCTTGCCATTGCCGCGCACTGGGCCGTCGAGCCTCTGCAGGTTGCAGTTGACGACGAAGGTCAGGTTGTCGAGCTCGTCGTTCGCAGCGGTCTGCAGGAGTCCGCGCGATTCCGGCTCATCCATCTCGCCGTCGCCGAGGAACGCCCATACGTGCTGCTGGGAGGTGTCCTTGAGGCCCCGGTTGTGGAGGTAGCGGTTGAACTGTGCCTGGTAGATGGCGTTCATGGGGCCGATGCCCATGGAAACCGTTGGGAACTCCCAGAAGTTCGGCATCTGGTGGGGGTGCGGATAAGACGGGAGGGCGCGGATCTTGCCGTCCACGTAGTGACTGTGTTCCTGACGGAAACCGTCGAGGTCAGCCTCCTGCAGCCTGCCCTCCAGGAAAGCTCGCGCGTACATGCCCGGGGATGCGTGGCCCTGGAAGAAGATCTGGTCGCCGCCGCCCTCGTGGTCCTTGCCGCGGAAGAAGTGGTTGAACCCCACCTCGTACAGCGTCGCCGAAGAGGCGTAGGAGGCGATGTGTCCACCGACGCCGACGCCAGGACGCTGCGCACGGTGCACCATGATGGCCGCGTTCCAGCGCAGCAGCCGCCTGATCTCGCGCTCCAAGGTCTCATCACCCGGATAGAAGGCCTCTCGTGACTCCGGGATCGTGTTGATGTAGTCGGTGCCCGTCAGCGACGGGACGCCAATGTGGCGCTCGCGTGCCCGCTCGAGCAGCTTCAGCATCACGTACCGGGCCCTGTGGCGGCCACCCTCCTCGATCACGCCATCAAGCGATTCAAGCCATTCGGCTGTCTCGTCCAGGTCCGCGTCGGGCAACGTGGTGGGAAGTCCGTTGAGGATGGGGCCAGCCTCGTCCATCTGGGTCACGTGAGTCCTCTCAGTGGTGGGTGGGGCGCCCTCGCTGTAGTCGAGGCCGCCCGCATTCACACCCCAAGATACCCCTGCTCCCGGTGAACTTTCAGGTATCCAGCCGAGCGCCCGGATCATGGGCGCTGTTCCACACCTCGACGCGGGGGGCTACTGCGAATGTGAACGTTCCCGGATCGTTATTGCTTCGTGACCAGCTTGAGCACCAAAGGGGGAGGAAACCAGCTTGACTGGGGGTTGCGAATAGAACTGGCCGATGACGGCCGGTTCATGGAGAAAGGACAGAGATGTTCCGGAAGAAGAATCGTTTGGCAGTGGCTGCCTTGGGTGTGGCCTCTCTGATGGCTGTGGCGGCGTGTAGCGGCGATGCCGAGACCGAGCCCGGTGCGGACCCAGGCAGTGACAGAGACTGCGCCGCTTATGAGTCCTACGGTGACCTGTCGGGCAAGTCGGTCAACCTCTACACCTCGATCGTGGATCCCGAGGACAAGCCCCATATCGACTCGTTCATTCCCTTTGAGGAATGCACCGGCGCCACGATCGATTACGAGGGCAGCCGTGAGTTCGAGGCGCAGCTCCCGGTCAAGATTGAGGCAGGCTCGCCGCCCGACGTCGCCTACATCCCCCAGCCCGGACTCATCGCGACCATCGCAGATCGCTTCCCCGATGCCATGGTGCCGGTGGGCGAGGCAGCAGAGGCCAACGTGGATGAGTTCTACAACGAGGCATGGAAGGGTTACGGCTCGGTTGGCGACACGTTCTACGCGGTCCCCGTGGGTGCCAACGCCAAGTCCTTCGTGTGGTACTCCCCCAGCCTGATGGAGGAGGGTGGATACGAGATCCCCACCACTCTGGGTGAGCTGATGGACCTCACGGAGACGATCGCCAACGACAACCCTGATGCCAAGCCGTGGTGTGCGGGCATCGAGTCGGGTGGGGCCACCGGCTGGCCGGCCACCGACTGGCTCGAGGACATGATGCTGCGCACCGTGACTCCCGAGGAATACGACATGTGGGTCAACCACGAGATGCCCTTCAATGACCCCAAGGTCGTCGAGGCACTCGACAAGGCCGGTGCCATCCTGAAGAACGACAAGTACGTCAACGGCGGGCTCGGCAACGTCAAGACGATCGCCACCACCGCATTCGGCGAAGCGGGGCTGCCCATCCTTGATGGATCCTGCTACATGCACCGTCAGGCGTCCTTCTACCAGGCCAACTGGCCCGAGGGCACCGACATCTCCGAGAACGGTGACGTGTTCGCGTTCTACCTGCCCGGTGAGGATGCCGAGACCAAGCCACTGCTCGGTGGCGGTGAGTTCGCAGCAGCGTTCTCCGACCGCGAAGAGGTCAAGGCCTTCCAGGCCTACCTGACCTCGCCGGAGTGGAGCAACGAGAAGGCCAAGGCTTCCGAGGCCGGCTGGATCTCTGCCAACAAGGAACTGGACCCGGCAAACCTGAAGTCTCCCATCGATCAGCTTGCTTTCGAGCTGCTCCGCGATGAGAACACGGTGTTCCGCTTCGACGGTTCCGACCTCATGCCGGGCGCAGTCGGCGCCGGATCCTTCTGGAACGGCATGACCGACTGGATCGCTCTCGACGAGAGCAGTCAGGAAGTTCTGGATTCCATCGAGAACACCTGGCCCAGCTGATCAGCCACGGCTGAACTGCAAGCCGCAAGCGTGGGCCACACCCGTTATAGGATGTGGCCCACGTTTGCAGCTTGGACGAATCCTCAAGTTTGAACCCCAAGACATCTCAGAGAGGAGATGCCGCACATGGACTGGTTGCTCAAAGCAGAGACACCCGTCGAAAAAATTCTGGTGATGTTTGTGGCGATCGCGCTGTTCGCAACGGTGATGTTTCTCATCCTCTTCGCATCAGAAAAACTGCCCCGCTGGCTCCCTGCCGTCGGTTTCCTGCTTCCCGCCGTGATCATGCTCGCCTTCGGTCTGCTGTGGCCAGGCATTCGCACGGTCATGGACTCATTCCTTGACGCCGCGGGCAGGGAGGGAGTCGGGGTTCAGAACTACGTCACTGTCCTCACCAATCCCGATTTTCAGCTCATCCTGCTCAACACGATGGCATGGGTGATTGCTGTCCCACTCTTTTCCACCATTTTCGGGCTGCTGTACGCCGTTCTGGTGGATCGCACGAGGTTCGAGAAGGTCGCCAAGACGCTCATCTTCCTGCCGATGGCCATCTCCTTCGTCGGAGCATCCATCATCTGGAACTTCGTCTACCAGTACAAGCCTCCGGGCACCAACCAGATCGGCTTCGCCAACCAGTTGCTGGTCTGGCTCGGTCTTGAGCCAAACCAGTTCCTGCTGACCCCACCGTGGAACACAGCGTTCCTGATCGTCATCATGGTGTGGATCCAGACCGGCTTCGCCATGACAATCCTGTCGGCCTCCATCAAGGCGATCCCCGACGAAATCACCGAGGCCGCACAGATCGACGGCGCCACCCCCGTGCGTACCTTCTTCAGCATCACTGTGCCCTCCATTCGACCGGCTCTCATCGTGGTCGTCACCACCATCGCCATGGCCACACTGAAGGTCTTCGACATCGTACGCACCACCACCGGTGGACAGTTCAACACCTCGGTGATCGCGAACGAGTTCTACAGCCAGAAGTTCAGTCGCGGCCAAAACGGGATCGCCGCGACTCTGGCTGTGGTCCTCTTCATACTGGTGATCCCGATCATCATCTACAACGTGCGTCAGATGAGGATTTCGGAGGGTGAACGATGAGCGAAGAAGTGAAGTACAAGCTGACTGATGAACCGGATTCAAAGGATCCGACACTCCCCGCGGACAACTCCCTCAAGAAGGAGCGCAAGCTGACGCGGGCCGAGAAGCGCGCGATCGATGCCAAGGGCAGGTTGTCCTCCCCCCTGGCCTCAGGTATCGCCATTGTCCTTGCCCTGATCTGGACCCTCCCCACATTCGGGCTGTTCCTGACCTCATTCAGGCCTGCCAATGACATCCGGCAGTCGGGTTGGTGGACCTGGTTCACGAACCCGTCGGTCACTGCCGACAACTATGTTGAGACGATGTTCGGCTCGAGCACGGACCTGAGCACCTTCTTCCTGAACTCGTTCGTGGTGACCATCCCGGCAGTGATCATCCCGATCACCCTTGCCCTCCTGGCCTCCTACGCATTCGCGTGGATCGAGTTCCCGGGGCGCAACATCCTCTTCGTGGGGGTGTTCGCCCTGCAGGTGGTGCCCATCCAGGTGACCTTGGTGCCGCTGCTCACGCAGTACGTCAACTGGGGAATAGCCGGCACCTTCTGGACGGTGTGGCTGTCACACTCCATCTTCGCGCTGCCGCTGGCGATCTTCCTTCTGCACAACTTCATGAAGGAGATCCCTGCGTCACTGATCGAAGCGGCCCGGGTTGATGGGGCAGGACACGTGAAGATCTTCTTCCGCGTTCTGCTTCCCTTGCTGGTGCCGGCCATCGCTTCATTCGGCATCTTCCAGTTCCTGTGGGTGTGGAATGACCTCTTGGTATCGCTCACATTCGCAGGCGGCAACAAGGACGTGGCACCTCTGACGGTACGCGTTGCAGAGTTGGCGGGCACCCTGGGTGCCCGGTGGCATCTGCTGAGCGCAGGTGCATTCGTATCCATGATCGTGCCCATGGTCGTGTTCCTGGCCTTGCAGCGCTTCTTCGTCCGCGGACTGCTGGCTGGCTCCGTGAAGGGCTGATGACCAGGGAGGCCGGGCAGTCGCATTCACGTGCGGCTGCCCGGCCTCTGTCTTTGCCCAGGATCAGACCTGCGCATCCAGCCGAATAGCAGCGAGCGCGTCGCTGGCTGGGCTCAACGACCCGGCAATGGACATTCGGTGGGCTCCAGCTGCTGACAGACCGGCACTTGGGCACCACCCAAGTGCGGGCTCCTGAGCTGGCTGCACCGCTCACGAAGCGCGGCTTCCCCCTAGTGTGTTGACATGGACTTCCCCCAACCGCGCAACGGGACACTGCCCGCCCAGGTCAGCTCGCAGCGAACCCGCATGGCCATCCTCAAGCGACTGCGCGGAGTCACCGGTGCGATGAACAGCGCAACGCTCGCCGCCATGGAAGGTCGACACCAGTGGTTCGGCCAACTCGATGCGGAGTCCCGTTCCTGGATCAACGTCCTGGCCCGCAGCGGTATCGACGGCTTCGTCAGCTGGCTCGGAGGAGACGACTTCTCTCCCGAATCAGTGTTCGACGCAGCGCCGAGAGCCATGGCAGGGCGCATCACCCTGCAGCAGACCGTCGACCTCGTTCGCACCACCACGGACGTCCTGGAGGAGCAGATTCATCTTCTGTTGCCACGTGGGGATCGGCAGGCATTGCAGCTGGGGATCGTCCACTACTCCCGGGAGATCGCCTTCGCGGCAGCAGAGATCTACGCCCACGCAGCCGAGGCCCGGGGCGCCTGGGATTCACGGATCGAGGCGACCGTCGTGGACGCTGTGGTACGCGCCGAAACCGACGAATCCGTCCTGTCCAGGGCCTCAACCCTGGGATGGAACACCGAAGCCAAAGTTGTGGTGGCCATTGCCAGCACCTCTCGGGAAAGCGGCGTCGATGACCTTCGCCGTGCTTCAGCCAAGCTGGGGCTGGAACTCCTCGCGTCCCCACACGGAGATCGCCTCGTCTGCATCTTCGGGGGCGAAGCAATCACCGACTCACATGAGGCCTCCCAGCTTGTGTCACGTCTCGAGCCGAACTTCGCCGACGGCCCCATTGTGGTGGGCCCCGTTGCTGATGGTCTTGCCGGGGCACCCGCCTCCGCCCGCGCCGCATCATCGGGCTACCGGGCGGCCATCGCCTGGCCCGAGGGACCACGCACGATGCTTTCGGATGATCTACTCCCGGAGCGGGCACTCTCCGGCGATGGTCATGCCCGTCGCATCCTGGGAGGCGACATCTACCAGTCGCTCGCCGCGTCCAAGGAACTGCTGGAAACCTGCGTCGGCTTCCTGGACAGTGGCTCATCAATGGAGGCGACCTCGCGCGCCCTCTTCATCCATCCCAACACCGTTCGCTATCGCATCAAACGAATCCAGGAAACCACTGGCTACAACCCCACGGATGCACGCGAGGCGTACGTCCTGAGGATGGCGATCACTCTGGGAAGACTGCAGGCCACCTGATTCCCCAAAATCACATGGCTGTCATTCATCAACCCAGACAACGTCGCGATCGCGCCGCGGGTGGCTGGTTCCGGCACTGTTGTGGGAACCCCACAACAGGGCCCGTGACTATTTCGTGACATTCAATCCCCCGGAGGGCCCTCGCCACGGTGCATTCTGGAACCATGCTCGCAATCGTTGCTCCAGGACAGGGAGCACAGACACCTGCCTTCCTCACTCCCTGGATCGCTGACTCTGCCATTGCCGACCGCCTCAACTGGCTGGGAGCCGCTGCTGGTCTGGACCTCGTGCACTACGGCACCGAGGCAGACGCTGAAACCATCAGGGACACAGCCATTGCACAGCCGCTTCTCGTGGCTGCGGGCCTGATCGCCGCTGCAGCACTGTCGTCTTCCGGGGCCGACGTCTTCGACATGGCCGACGTTGTCGGAGGTCATTCCGTGGGCGAACTGACGGCAGCGGCCGGAACCGGCGTCATCTCAGCGGAGACAGCCATGGTGCTGGTGCGTGAACGGGGCAGGGCGATGGCCACCGCTTCAGCCGCCACCCCCACGTCAATGACCGCCGTTGTGGGCGGGGATCGCGACGAGGTCCTCGCGGCCCTGGAACTGCATGGCCTCACCGCCGCCAACGACAACG
>CBDTVQ010000093.1:0-7355 GCA_965364045.1 uncultured Tessaracoccus sp.
GCGCTGCCCAATGAATACCTCTACTACTACTGGCACACGGCTGAGGCCATCGCCAGCATCTCCTCCAGCGGGCAGACACGCGGCGAGTTCCTCGTCGCTGAGGCGGCCAGGTTCAACGAGCGCATGCGAGGTGCCGAATCCCCCCTGACCGTCTGGCGAGATGCCTTGCACGAGCGAGAAAGCACTTATATGGCAGAGGCGCGCGACGACGAGCGCCGCGAGGAGGACATCGCCGGGGGCGGTTACCAAGAGGTGGCGCTGCGGCTCATGAACGCCCTGGCCACCGGCACCCCGGAGCGCATGATCCTCGACGTGGGCAACGATGCCGGGGGTGGTCTTGTCGTGCCCGAACTCCCTGCCGAAACTGTGCTGGAGGTGGGCTGCATCGTCGATGGCGACGGCGTTCGCCCCCTCCCCATCGATCCGATCAACCTGACTCAGCTCGGCATGATGGCACGGCTACGTGCCTCGGAGGCAGCCATCTGTGAGGCAGCCCTGACCGGGTCCGCGGACAAGGCGTGGGAAGGCTTTTCGATCCACCCGCTGGTGGACTCCCCACGGCTCGGGCGTGAGTTGCTCAGCGGCTACCGCCAGGCCCATCCATCCATTGATGAGGCCCTTCGGACCGGGCCCTAGCCGCGCCTGCTCGTCTCTCGGGCTATGAGTTCCGGCTGGAGAACTATCTGTTGGTGTTGATGATTCGGCTGATCGGCGGCGTGCTCGAACAGGAGCTGTGCAGCCCGTCGCCCCATTTCAATCGTTGGCTGTCGGATCGAGGTCAGTGGCACGATCCAGCTCTCGGCAAATTCCACGTCGTCGTAGCCGACGAGCGCGACATCCTCCGGGATACGGATGCCGCAGCGTCGCAGTTCCCTGAACACACCGAAAGCGATCATGTCATTTCCGCAGCAGATTCCGCTCGGTAGGCCGTCCGCAAGGAGGCGCTGGGCTGCCCGCGTGCCGCTCTCAAGGCCGATGCCCTCCTCGTGAACCTCAATCAGCGCCTGCTCGGGATCAAGTCCCGCGGCCACCATGGCCTCGCGCATTCCCCGAGTGCGCAACTGGAACTGGTGCAGGCCGGGATGTCCTCCCACAAAGGCCAGTCGCCGGTGGCCCATGGCGAGAAGATGTTGCGCAGCAAGCCGACCCCCGGCCACGTGATCCACCGACACGGAGCAAGCACCCGAGCCGTCTTCGTAATCCAGATAGACAACCGGGAAACCGTGCAGACCCTCGACGGTGGGTTCACCTCCACCGGCCGGTGACAGCAGCGCACCCCGGACACGTTGGGCCTCCAGCATCTGCAACAGGCTGAACTCCTTGTCGTGATCGTTTTCCGAGTTGCAGAGGATCACCACGTGGCCGGCTTCCCTTGCCACCCGCTCAACGGCATGGGCGATCATCATGAAGAACGGGCTGAGAACATCCACCACCACCAGCCCGATCACGTTACTGGGGGCACCCATCAGGACTCGTGCGTGTTGGTTGGGAATGAAGCCGAGTTCGCGAATGGCATCGTGCACTCTGTCCCGGGTCAGGGGGGACACCCTCTCAGGGTGATTGAGCGTATTGGAGACTGTGCCCACGCTCACTCCGGCGTGGGCGGCAACCTCCCCCATGCGAACGCGTGACGGTACCTGCCGGTGCTCTTTCCGATTCTGGATATGAGTCATGCCGTCTCTCGTTGTCAGCCCATGAGGGCGCAAGTCACGAACTGGTATCGGTTGTTGACCATCCCATGGTCAGACGATGTTGTCATGTAATGTCCCTTTTAGCAGTTGAAGCGCTTCAATCGATGCAAAGTGGCTCGTTTGATGACCCAACACGAAGTAAGGACTTGATATGAAGCAACGTCGCTTTGCCGGGAAGATCGTGGGACTGGTGCTGGCTTCCGGTCTGGCACTGACTGCCTGTGGTGGTGATGGTGGGGACTCCTCGGGCGATGGAGCCGAGAACGGCTCGGGTGACAGCAAATACACCATCGTGATCGTCCCGAAGGATTCAACGAATCCGTGGTTCGTACGCATGGAGGAGGGTGTCAAGAAGTACGCAGAGGACTCGGGTCAGGACGTCTTCCAGCGCGGGCCTGCGGAAACGGATGCGACCCTGCAGTCCCAGGTCATCCGCGACCTCATCGCACAGAAGGTCGATGCCATCGGAGTGGTCCCCGTCGATCCGGGGGCTCTGGAGCCCGTGCTCAAGGAGGCGATGGACGCCGGAATCGTCGTCGTCACCCACGAGGGGGCGTCCCAGGAGAACACGCAGTATGACATCGAGGCCTTCAACAACGCGGCCTACGGCGGCTTCATCATGGAGAACCTTGCCGAGGCCATGGGCGAGGAAGGCGTGTACACCACGATGGTGGGGCACGTGACGAATGCTTCCCACAATGAATGGGCGGACGGCGGAGTCGCGAAAGCGATGGAGTCCTATCCAAACATGACGCTCCTCGAGGCAGAGCCGCGGGTCGAATCTCAGGACGACGGCGAAGTCGCCTACCAGAAGGCGAAGGAGTTGCTGAAGAAGTACCCCGACCTCAAGGGCATCATGGGTACATCGTCCTTTGACGCCCCCGGCGTGGCGCGAGCCATCGAGGAGTTGGGCCTGCAGGGCAAGGTGTTCACGGCAGGCACAGGGCTTCCGGAGGCCAACAAGGCGATCCTTGAGAAGGACCTCGTCCACGCACTGACCCTCTGGGATCCCGCCGATGCGGGCTACGCCCTGGCCGATCTGGCACACAAGGTCCTCGAAGGGGAAGAGATCGTCGATGGTGTGGATCTCGACGTCGAGGGCTGGAATGACATGCAGTTCGCCGAGGGCAGCGACAAGGTGCTTGAAGGACAGGGCTGGATCGTCATCAACAAGGAGAATGTCGACGAGTTCGGCTTCTGATTCCCCGTCCGTGGGGCTGGGACTGGTGTCCCGGCCCCCCGGACCTCACTCAACACCGGAAGGGGCGGCGACGGCGCTGCTCCACAGCCGATACCCACTGGAGGTTTGAAGATGACGCCCGACACGGTCATCGCGGTGCGTGGCCTCAGCAAGTCCTTTTCCGGTGTCAAGGCACTGGACGACATCAACCTCAAGATCACTGCTGGGGAGATCCACTGTCTCGCCGGGGAGAACGGGTCCGGAAAATCCACCCTCATCAAAATCATCTCCGGTGTCTACACACCCGACAGCGGCACCATTGAGATGGGGGGCAGGACCTACTCGAAGCTCACGCCCATCGAGGCGATCATGGGCGGGGTCCAGGTCATTTACCAGGACTTCTCGATCTTCCCGAACCTGACGGTGATGGAAAACCTTGCGCTGAACACGGAACTTGCCGAGAAGCGCAAGCTCGTCAATTGGCGTCGCTTCCGCAAGATCGCCGAGGAGGCTATCGCCAAGATCAACTTCTCAGTGGATCTCGACGCCAAGGTTGGCGATCTGTCAGTTGCAGACAAACAACTCGTCGCGATTTCCCGCGCTCTCATGTCCGACACAAAGCTCATCATCATGGATGAGCCCACCACGGCCCTGACGAGTCGGGAGGTCGAATCCCTGTTCCGCGTGATTCTCGATCTCCAGGCCAAAGGCATCGCCATCCTCTTCGTCAGCCACAAACTGGGGGAGGTTTTCGAGATCAGCGAACGATTCACCATCATTCGCAACGGTCAGCAGGTGATCACGAGCCTGCCGGAGGAACTGGATCACAAAAAATTTGCGGCATACATGACAGGACGAGAAGTCGAGGAGCTGGAATTCGAGGAGGAAGGCCCCATGGGGGAGCCGGTCCTGGAGGTGGAGGGGCTCGGGCTGGACAGAGCCTTCGAAGACGTCAGCTTCACCCTCCACAAGGGAGAGGTCCTTGGAATCACAGGACTGCTCGGATCCGGCCGCACCGAACTGGCACTGTCTCTTTTCGGAGTCTTTCCAGCTGAACGGGGCACGATCCGCGTATCAGGGAAGACCGTGCAGCTGAGGAGCATTGCAGATGCCATGCACAACGGCATTGGCTACGTTCCCGAAGACAGATTGAGTGAGGGACTGGCGCTTGAACGCTCGATCGGCGACAACATCGTCGTCTCCGAGATCGGGAACATGGTGTCGCGGCTGGGACTGCTCGATCGGGCCCGACGAAGTGCCGAAATTGAGCGTTGGGTCGATGAGCTGAAGATTGCGACCCCGGACCCGGACAACCCCGTCAACACCCTGTCAGGAGGAAACCAACAGCGTGTTGTTTTGGCCAAGTGGCTTGCGACCAACCCGGACATCCTCATTCTCAACGGGCCCACGGTTGGTGTGGACATCGGCTCCAAGCAAGAAATCCATGTGATTCTTCGGGAGCTTGCGCGCTCAGGAATGGGAATCATCGTCATCTCCGATGACATACCGGAACTCCAACAGACCTGCGGTCGGGTGTTGTTACTCAAGGAGGGTCGTATTGACGCCGAGGTCGATCCGAGGACCAGAACTGAACAGGAGCTGTCCGACATGATCTCCGGGGGCTCACCCATCGCGGAGGAGAAGTGACATGACGGGATTGGTTCAGAAGTTGTTCCGCTCACACGAGTTCTACCTGCTGCTCGTCATCATCGTCGTGGCGGTCATCATTCAGGCACGCAGCGGTCAGTTCTTCACGGCCAACAACCTCGTGGACCTCGCCAATGCAATGGTGGTCCCCGGCTTGTTCGCCGTCGGGACCTACATGGTGCTGGTCTCGGGAGGAATCGATGTCTCGTTCCCGGCGCTGGCTTCCCTGGCCGTCTATTCACTCACGCGTTTGCTCGTCGACAATGACTACGGCGGAGGCATCTGGTTGCCGTTCGTTCTGGCCATTGGGCTGGGTGCTCTGCTTGGAGCGTTCAACGGAACATTCGCCGCGCGACTTGCGGTGCCCACCCTCATCATCACCCTGGGCACTGCCAACGTGTTCAAGGGAATCATGCAGGGCGCGCTGGAATCCGTTCAGATCTCGACGCTTCCACCGTCCATGAGCTCCTTTGGCCGGGCCAACCTTTTCGTGGCGACCAACCCCTCGTCGGGGCTGACCTCCAGCATGCCCGTGTCTTTTCTGCTGCTCGTCGTGGTGGTTGCAATTGCCTTCTTCATCATGAAGTTCACGATGTTCGGACGCGGCGTGTTTGCCATCGGTGGTGATGAGTCCTCGGCTCTGCGCGCCGGCTTCAAGGTGCGGCGCATCAAGTTCTGGCTCTATGTCATGGCTGGGGTCGTCGCGGCCATCGCAGGTCTCGTTCGCACCTCCAGCATGGGGCAGATGCACCCCACCAACCTGTTGGGCATGGAGATCATGGTGATTGCTGCAGTTGTGCTGGGCGGAACCGCCATCACAGGCGGGACCGGAACTCTCACCGGAGTGATGTTGGGCACCCTCCTGATCGTCATCGTCCAGAACTCCATGATCCTCATAGGGATCCCCACCTACTGGCAGCGCGTGGCCCTGGGTGTGCTCATCATCGTGGGTACCGGAATCTCTGCGGTGCAGCTCACGAGAAGACGCAAGCGCAACCGAATAGTCACGGTCTGAGAAGGGATGGGACGAACATGACAACAACGACTGCTCCCACCGACAAGAGCATCGGTCAGAGACTGGCCAGCATCACCCGTCGGGATCCCTACGTCTCGCGGCTGGTGGTATTGCTTCTGGTGCTTCTGCTGATGTTCCTCATCATCAAGCCGGACAATTTCCTGGACGGCGGCACATGGAGTTCCATGGCCGTGCAGTTCCCTGAGTTCGGGCTGTTGTCACTCGGTGTGATGGTGACGATGCTCACGGGCGGCATCGACCTCTCTGTTGTGGGCATCGCGAACATGACCTCCGTCCTGGCCGCCGTCATCATGCTCGCCCTCGTCCCCACGGGTGCGGGAGCGGGAGCTGTGGCGTTCGGAATAGCCATGGCGATGCTCGCATCGGTCACGCTGGGCCTCCTGGCGGGTGCCCTGAACGGCTTCCTTGTTGCCAAGATTCGTATCCCCGCGATCCTCGTCACACTGGGAACCTTGGAACTGTTCATCGGCGTTGCCATCGTCATCACAGCGGGGCGGCCAATCAGTGGCCTGCCGATTGCCTACAGCAACCTTGTGGCAGGGGATCTCTTCGGGGTGATTCCCATGCAGCTGATTGTGTTCCTGCTGGCCGTGGCACTTCTGGGATTCATCCTGCGCAAGACGGCTTTTGGCGCGGAGGTCTACATGCTCGGCTCGAACGCCACCAATGCGAAATTCAGCGGACTCAACACGACGTGGATCCTGATCAGGACCTACATGCTGTCGGGCCTGGTCGCTTCCTTGGCGGGGCTGGTGATGCTCGCGAACTACAACTCGGCGAAGGCCGATTATGGTCTGACCTACACCTTGCTGACGGTCCTGATCGTCGTACTGGGTGGGGTCAACCCCAATGGTGGCCGCGGCAAACTGCTCGGCGTCGTCCTGGCGATTGTCACGCTGCAGATTCTCTCCTCGGGACTGAACCTATTCCCCCAGATCAGCAACTTCTACAGGGACCTGATCTGGGGCGGAGTGTTGCTCTTCGTGATTGCCACAAGCAATGTCAAGAGCGGTGGACTGCTGAAGCGATTCCGTAAGAAGAAGGATGAGGTTGCATCATGAGGATGGCCAAGGACAAACAGGTGGTGATGGGCGCTGATTTCGCGGGCCATGCACTCAAAGAGTTCGTAAAGGGGCATCTCGTGAAGAAGGGGTGGGACGTCACAGACCTGACCCCCAATCAGGATGAGGCGCCCATGTATCACCGCGTGGGATTCATGCTCGGAGCCCAGATTGCTGAACAGAGATTTGAGAAGGCGTTGGCGTTCTGTGGCACAGGTATGGGGATCCACGTCGCGGCAAGTAAGTGTCCCCGTGTTCATGCGGCAGTGGCCGAGAGCGTGATGGCCGCAAGACGCAGCGCCACGGCGAACAACTGCAACCTGTTGGCGATGGGCGGGTTTTGGATTGCACCCCGGCTGGGCATGGCCATGGCGGACGCGTTCCTCGAAGGTTCGTTGGGTGCTGGATACGAGGACTGGGACGGCTTCTACGACTACCACGAAATCGGATACCGGGAGTGTGAGGAGTTCGACTACGACAGGTACAAAGCCAATGGCTTTGCCGTGCTGAACCCGCGCCAGGCGGAGCTGGGTCCGGAACCGCCGGGTCTCGCGTTCTGAGAAGTTCTGGATCACCATGCGGGTGCTTTGTCGGCGGTACACATATCCGTTTCAGTAGGCAGACACTCACCGCAGACGATTTGACCGACCTGATCGCAGGCGGAGTCCAAACAAGGAGATCGCATGATCAACCGCTTCAACCACATGGGAATAACAGTGAGTGACCTTGACGTGTCACTC
>CBDTVQ010000094.1:0-7327 GCA_965364045.1 uncultured Tessaracoccus sp.
CGCCATTGCCACCACCGACGCAGGCCGGCTGGCCGCAGAACTGACGCAAAGTGGTGCGACGTCCGTGGAGTTCGAGGGCGAGACTCTGGAGTTGGGCCCCGACGACGTCCTCATCACCGAACGGCCACGCGAGGGCTGGTCGGTGGTCAACGAACAGGGCGAAACGGTGGCCCTGGACCTGGAGCTGACACCGGAGTTGCTGCGCGCCGGCCTGGCCCGCGAGGTCATCCGGTTCGTCCAGGACGCCCGCAAGAAGGCCGGGCTCGATGTCAGCGACCGCATCCTTCTTCAACTGGGTGCCACAGGCGAACTGGGTGCCGCCATCGACGAGCACCGCGCCCTCATCGCCGACGAGGTGCTGGCCGTCGAATTCGACCGCAGTGACGCCCTTGAGACCCCCGGCTACACCGAAGCGGACCTGGATCTGGCACTGTCGTTGACAAAGGCCTGACAGGGGGAAAAGGCATGCGGGTTCTGGTGACGGGGGCGGCCGGCTATCTGGGCCGTCATCTGGTGGCAGCACTTTCTGAACGCGGCGACAGCGTCACCGCCGCCGACCTGCTGGCTGACCTCCCATCCAACACCGATCACGTCGAGTGGCGTCGGCTCGACATCCTCGACGCTGACGCCGTCGCCCGGGTCATGGCTGGCCACGACCTGGTCTTCCACCTGGCGGCCAGGATCACCCTGCAGGCCAGCGACGACGCGGCCTGGCGGCTGAACACCGAGGGCGTGAGCATCGTCTCCCGGGCGGCGCTGCAGTCCGGTGTCCAGCGCTTCGTCCACTGCTCATCGGTGCACTCCTTCAACACCTCCAGCCCAGGGACACTCACGGAGGAGTCGCCACGCTCTGTCACCGACGCACCCCTGCCGCTGTACGACCGCTCCAAGTTCGCCGGTGAAACCGAGCTCCACCGAGCCATCGACGACGGACTGCCTGCGGTCATCGCCAACCCCACCGGCGTGTTCGGTCCCCCCGACGTGGCCCCCCGCATGTCCCGGATGAACGGCATGCTCCGGGACGCGGCGCTGGGGCGGATCCCCGTCGACATCAAGGGCGGCTTTGACTGGGTGGACGTGCGCGACGTGACAGCGACCCTGCTGAGGATGGCGACCCGGGGCCGCGTGGGCGAGAACTACCTTCTGGGTGGCCATCAGCTGTCCATTCACACGGCCTTCCGCACGGCTGCCAACCTCACGGGGAGGCGCGGGCCGCTGTTCGCACTGCCCCACTGGAGCGTCAAGGGGATCGTCCCACTCGCAACCGCCATCGGCCGTCGCGTGGACAGCGACCTCCTGACTGTCGCCTCCATGTCCGCACTCCGCTGGAATCCCACCGTCGACAGCACCAAGGCGCACGCTGAGCTCGGCCACGCCGCACGGCCCAGCGAGGAGACGATCCGCGACCTCGTTGCCCATTTCGTGGAGACCGGACGCCTGGACCGGCGAGCGACCCTCCCCCGCTGACCTCGAGGCAGACGGCCGGACACGCCGCATCCATGTCCCACCACGTCACATGGCTCCTCGGTGGCCACTGAATGCCGTGTTGGGGCGCGCACTCAGACGCTGTCAGCCGTCCCCAGTGGCGGTGTGGGGAGCCTATCCTTGCTGGTCAGACCCGGGTTTCAAGGGTAGAACTGCCTCATGGAACGCTTCGCAACATTGATGAGGCGCTACCCCATCGTCGTGGCGACGGTGCTGGTGGCACTGCTCGTCGCCGCCCTGCTCCTGACCGGCAACGCGAGTGCCGCCCAGTGGCTGGCGAGCATCTTCGCGCTGGGGATAGCCCTCTACACGAGCATCGGAATGGTCAAGGACGTGATGCGCGGCCACTGGGGTGTGGACATCCTGGCGGTGACGGCCATCGTCGCCACCGTGTCGGTGGGCGAATACATTGCAAGCCTGGTCATCGTGTTGATGCTCTCAGGTGGAGAAGCGTTGGAGGACTACGCCGAGGGGCGGGCCCGTCGTGAACTCACCTCCTTGCTCGCGCGCTCCCCGCAAACCGCACACCGCTACACCGGCAGCACCGCCGAGGTCACCGACGTGGCCGTGGGTGAGGTGAACATCGGCGACACGCTGCTGGTCAGGCCCGCCGAGGTGGTACCCGTCGATGGCGTGCTGACATCGCCGGAGGCGCAAATCGACGCGTCCGCCCTGACGGGCGAGAGCCTGCCGGTGGAGGCCACCACCGGTGACCGCCTGTTGAGCGGTTCAGTCAACGGTGGCCAAGCCATCACGATGCGTGCCACCGCCCGTGTGGAGGACAGCCAGTACCAACGCATCATCTCGCTCGTGGAGGAGGCCAGCCAGAGCCGCGCGCCACTCGTCCGGCTGGCCGATCGCTACGCGGTGCCCTTCACCGTCGCCGCGCTCCTGGTAGCAGGGCTCGCGTGGTACCTCTCCGGCGATCCCGTGCGCTTCGCCGAAGTACTCGTCGTGGCCACGCCCTGTCCCCTGCTGATCGCCGCACCCGTGGCGTTCATGGGTGGCATGAGCCGCGCCGCCCACAACGGCATCATCGTGAAGAGCGGCGGCACCCTGGAGAAGCTGTCGCGGGCGCGCACCGTCGTCTTCGACAAGACGGGCACCCTGACCTACGGGGAGCCCACGCTTGAATCCGTCAATCCCGAGGCCGGGTGGAGCGAGGACGACCTGCTTGCTGCTGCCGCGTCCGCCGAGCAGTACTCCACCCATGTGTTGGCCGATTCGGTGAAGAACGAGGCGTTGCGTCGAGGCCTGTACCTCTCGGAGGCCACGGTCGCGACTGAACATGCCACACATGGTGTGACGGCTGATCTCCCGGTGGGCGCCGTCGTCCTCGGAAAGCGAAGTTTCGTCGCTGCCCACGCCGACGGTGTGAGGACTCCCCCGCTGCACAGCGGCCAGTTGGCGGTGCACGTGGCAGTCAACGGCGCCTACATGGGCTCGCTCGTGCTGAGCGACCGCCCACGAGACGATGCGGCCGCTACCGTGGCGGAGTTCCGCTCGATGGGGGCATCCGAGGTAATGATGGTGACCGGGGACATGCAGTCCGCCGCCGATCACATCGCCGCAGCGGTGGGCCTCACCAGCGTCCGCGCCGAGGCGCTGCCCGAGGACAAGGTGGCGGTCCTCGACACAGTCCAGCGGCCCGTGGTCATGATCGGCGACGGCGTCAACGACGCCCCGGCCCTCGCAGCGGCCGACGTCGGGATCGCCATGGGTGCCCGCGGCTCGACGGCCGCCAGTGAGACGGCCGACATCGTCATTATGGCCGACGACCTGTCGAAAACCGCTCATGCCATGGCCATCAGCCAGCGCACGATGAAGGTGGCGCTGCAGAGCATCTGGCTGGGGATCGCTCTCAGTGCCGGTCTCATGCTGGTGGCGGCCTTCGGCTACCTTCCAGCGATCGCCGGTGCAGCCACCCAGGAGATCGTCGACTTGGCCGCCATCCTCAACGCACTGCGGGCTCTTACCCCCGGGCGAGGCTCTTCATCTCCTGCACCGCGCGGCGCAGAACCGGCTGTCGCCCCTCGCGAGGAACTCGTCGCCTGAAGACCCAGTCCGTCTTTGAGTGTCAATCACGCCATGTCCGCCACAGGTCTGCATACTGCCCGCCGAGCTCCAGTAGCTCGTGGTGCGATCCAATTTCAACGATCCGCCCCGCATCGACCACCGCGATCCGGTCGGCATCGTGCGCCGTGTGCAGCCGGTGGGCGATCGCGACCACGGATCGGCCTTGCAGCAATACCGCCATTGCCCCCTCCAGATGCCGTGCGGTCGACGGATCGATGAGCGACGTCGCCTCGTCCAGCACGAGTGTGTGAGGGTCGGCGATGATGAGTCGCGCAAGCGCAACCTGCTGCGCCTGAGCAGGTGTCAGGGGCGCCTTGCCGTGGCCGAGTTCGGCATCCAACCCGCCGGGCAGCCGCGAGACCCAACCCCAGGCGTCGATGGCGCGAAGGGCCCGCTCCACCTCCCCGTCGGAGGCAGGCGTCTCGCGGGCGAGCGTCACATTGTCGCGGACAGTGCCGACAAACACGTGGTGTTCCTGCGTCACGAGCGCCACCTGGACGCGGAGTCCGGCGAGCGGAAGGTCCATGACATCGACGCCGCCGACGGTTACCTCGCCCATCCGGGGACGGTCGATCCCGGCGATGAGCCGGCCGAGCGTCGACTTGCCGGAGCCGGAGGGCCCCACGATGGCGATCCGCTCGCCCGGCTGGAGGTCGATCTCGATGCCGTGCAACACATCCTTGTCCGACTGGAAGCCGAACCAGAGGTTGCTGCCGGTGAGCTTGACGCCCTCCGGCCTGGCTTCACCATGGGTGCGGTCGTCGTCGACTTGGGCGACTCCGATGAGACGCGCGGTCCCGACGATGCCGAGCTGCAGGTGGTCCAGCACGGCGATGACCCGATCCAGCGGTCCCTGGAGCTGTGAGATGTAGAGCGCCGCCGTTGTGATCTGCCCGATGGTCGCCCAGCCCTCGGCGTAGCCCCAGACACCCAGGAGGACCACCCCGACCAGCGGAAGCTGGAATGAGGCGTCGATCGTCGCGAACAGCATGTTGCGCAGCGTCATCGTGTACCGCTCCGCCTGGGCGGACAGCTCGGTGTCCTCGTCGATCTGCGCGATCCGCGATTCTCCCAGACCCAGGGCCTCGACGGTGCGGGAGCCCTCGACCGTCTCGGTGGTGGTGGAGTTGATGACCGAGTAGGAGCGTGACTCCGTGATGTATCCGGCAGTTGCGAGGGCGAGGTAGCGGCGCCCGCCGAGCCACATGACCAGCGCCGTCCCCAGCATTGGCAAAGTCAGCACCCAGGAGTTGACCAGCATGGCGACGAGGGTCGCGCCGATGAGCACGACCGACACGATGATGTTGGGCAAGGCCCAGCGCGCCGCGGTGGCCATCTTCGACACGTCGGAGGTGACCCGGGTCAGCAGGTCACCGGAGCCTGCCGACTCGACGCGGCAGAGAGGAAGCCGCAGCACGATGCGCACAACTTCCTCCCGTGCCGCCGCGAGCAGGTTGTATCCGAGGACCGCGGACGCGCGCCGCGCAGCGAAGGTGAGCAAGGCCTGCACCACGACCATGCCGGCGATGATCCCCACAGTTGTGGTGAGCCCAGAGCGGTCGAGAAGGCCGCCCGCCACACGGTCAACCAGACCCCCCAGTAGGAACGGAGCAACCAGGCCCGCGCCCGCCGCTGCCACGTTGAGGACCACCGCCCAGACCAGCGTGGCCCGGCGTCCCTTGACCAGATATCCCAGGAACGCGAGCGCCTGCGACGACGTCGCGACCGGGAATCCGTTCCCCTGTCCACCCGCCTCCGCGTACACGGTGCGCGCCGTGTCGGCGCGGACACGGTGGCGCCGAAGCAGTGCAGCCATTCGACGACGCGGCCCACCGCTGCGGGGCACGTCGAGCCCGTCCGGTATCCGCGTCGGCGCCGGACCTTCGTGCCACGTGGCGACGGACGTGGCCGACAACAAGCATTCAGTCATCAGTGTCCCCCATCCCCCGGGCGATGACCCGGTGGTAATCGGGATGGTTGCGCAGCGTCGCGTGGCTGCCGCGGGCAACCTCGAGGCCGTCGACGAGCACCGCAATGTCGTCGCATCTCCGCAGCAGGAGAGGGGACGCGGTGACGACGACGGTGGTGCGGCCCCGGCGGTGCTCCGCCAATCTCTCGCCGATCCGCGCCTCCGTGTGCGCGTCGACGGTGGACGTCGGTTCCACAAGAATGAGAACGTCAGGATCCCGGAGCAGCGCGCGCGCCAGCACGACCCGCTGACGCTGCCCGCCCGATAGGCCTCGGCCCTTCTCGTCGATCCGCCCCTGCCAGCCATCCGGCAGCGATTCGTAGATGTCCTCAGCGGCCGCGACGATCATTGAGCGCTCCGCCTCATCACGGCTGTGGGTGCCCCACGGGTCGACCGCGGTTTGCAGCGTTCCTGAAAAGAGGAGTGCACCGGTGTGCGACACGACGATCTTCCGCCGCAGATCTGCAACGTCAACCGACGCATAATCCACACCGTCGGCCGTCACCCCGCACGGACGGCCCGCCAGCTCGGCCTCCTCCCGGGCAAGACGCCCCCGAGCCGCGATCCGTTCACGGCGGGCGATCCTGCGCGCCCGGCCAGAAAGGACGCCGACCACCGGGTCTGGCGCCTCCGACGGCAGGTAGCGCCCCAACCGGTCGGCGAGGGCCGCGGAGGCATCGGGATTCTCGCCCACGATCCCGAGCATTCGTCCCGGTCGCACCGTGACCCCGGACAGCTCGTCCCGCAGCACGGGAGTGAGGCTGAGTGCCCGTCCCGTCGGAGCCCACGGGACGTCAACACCCAGGAGGGACAGCGTCTTCTGGGCTGCCACCAGACCCTTCACCCACCTCTGTGCAAAGTCGAAGAACACCTGCATCGGTGACGTGAGAAACACCGCGTACCCGAAGAAGCTGATGAGCTCGCCGATGCTCAGCGTGCCATCGAGGACGCGGAGAGAGCCCAGGAACACCAGCGCCACGAGAAGCAGCCCGGACAGCAGGATGCTGGTGGCCTCGACGACCGCCTGCCAGGTGCTAAGCCGGACACCGAGGGCGCGGACCTTCTGCGACTGCCGTTCGTAGTTGCGGGCGAACGTGCGCTCGCCGCCAACGCCCCGCAGGATCCGCAGCCCCGTCACTATGTCGCTGGCGAGCGAGGTGAGCGAGGAGCTCTCCGATCGCTCGGCGGACTGGGCCCGGGTCAGCGGCCGCAGCACCGGCGTCGAGGCCAGGAGGAGGAGCGGGGTCGCGATGAGCACAACCGTGCCCAGCAGTGGTGATGTTGTCAGCATGAGGACCGAGGCGAGGCCGAAGCTGACGGCCACGGCGATGACGTGTCCGAACGCCTCGATGGTGGCACCGAACTGCTCGCTATCGGTGGACGAGACGCTCAGCACCTCACCGGTCGGCACGCGGCGGTTGAGGACATGACCCAAGTGGACCGCCCGGCGGGACACCCGGCGCTGGATGCCGTAGGTGCCGAGCAGCCAGATCCGGACCGAGAACGTGTGGAAAAGAATCCCGCCGCCGACCCCGACAGCGACGACGAGAAGCAGCAGCCCGACCCATTTGAGGAAGGCCGAGGTGTCCCCGCCTGCGACGCCAGCGTCGATCGCCCGCCCGAGGAGCCACGGAGTCAAGGCGGAAGGGATCAGCCATGAGGAGGCCGCCAGTGTCATCGCTGGCACAACCCAGCCGTAGGAGCCAATCAACCAGAAGAGGAACCGACTGGGTGAGCGGAGGTCGGGGCACGAGTCGAGTGGGATCGCGGGCGGGAAGTCGTGGCACCCACGGGGCG
>CBDTVQ010000095.1:0-7296 GCA_965364045.1 uncultured Tessaracoccus sp.
ACCGGACCCCTTTGTGACAACAGTCTCGCCGCCGAAGGCCACTCACCACGGCCCCCGCCGCATGGCAGCTCTCGACGGCATCCGGACCATCGCCGTGTTTCTCGTGGTCCTGTTCCACGTTTCGGCTCCGCGCTTCGCCGCGGGCTACATCGGGGTGGACATCTTCTTCGTCCTGTCGGGCTACCTGATCACCGCGGGGCTGATGCGCGAGACCGGGCGCGAGGGCCGCATCAATCTCGGAAACTTTTGGCTCCGTCGGTTCAAGCGACTCATGCCTGCTGCCCTGCTCACGCTCGCGGCAGTCACCGTCTGGATGCTCTGGATCGCTCCGCTATACCAGATGCGCAGCGTGAGTGCAGACCTGTGGTGGACCCTGCTCTATGTGGCCAACTGGCATCTGATGACGGCGAACAGCTACTTCGCCGACACCGGCGCACCTTCACCACTGCTCCACATGTGGTCCCTGGCCGTTGAGGAACAGTTCTACGTTGTCTGGCCGCTGCTGCTTCTTGTCACACTCGGGGTGGTGCTGCTCGTCACGCGGCGCCTCCGGGCCTCGGACCCCAGAGGGCACGTCAAACTGTTCGGTCATGTCGCCGGCTGGCTGACGCTGGCCCTCATCGTCGCGTCCGCCGTCACCATGTTCCTCGTGTTTGACCCCACACTGCCGGATCGTGCCTACATGGGCACCGATGCCAAGGCCTTTGAACCCCTACTCGGGGCGCTGGTGGCCATTCTCCTCACCAACCCCGCCATCAAATCCTGGCTGGGCCGTCACCATCAGGCGCTGGCCTGGATCGGGGTGGCCGTCATGGTGGCACTCTTCCCGTTCCTGGATGGTCCGCCCGAGCTGTACTACCAGTGGGGGGCCGTGGTCTTCAGCCTCGGTGCACTACTGCTGATCGTGGGGATGGTCCTCGCCCAGGGGGAAGGTGTCCTTGCCCGGGTACTGGGATGGGAGCCCATCGCCTACCTGGGCCGCATCTCCTACGGGTTGTACCTGTGGCACTGGCCCCTGGCGATCTGGATCATCGGTGACCGCGAGGGCTTCCGGTGGATCCGTGCGATCGCGGTCATCGTCCTCACTGTCGTGGCTGCTGTCCTGTCCTACCATCTCGTCGAAATGCCGGTCCGCACCAGAGAGTGGTTCACCGCCAGGCGGTCCGCTGTGGTGGCCGTGCTGCTGCTCGCCGCGATGCTGGTGGCCGTCAGTCTCGGTGGTGGCACCCCGCTGTCACCACTCCTGCAGGAGCTCCAACCCGCAGACGCCGTCAACCGGCGCATAGTCCTCATGGTGGGCGACTCGGTACCGCAGAGGTTCAATCCTGAACTGGAAATCGCCGCGCAGGACCGTGGGCTGCGCATCGCGAGTGCGACGGCGGGCGGCTGCGCACCCAGCGGCATGGATATTCCCTTGACTGTGGGAGAGCCGGATGTGGTGTGCTCCGAGGCAATCGACTTCCAGACCCAAGCGCTGGAGCAGTTCAGTCCCGGGACGGTGGTGTGGTGGAGCCGTTACGAACTCGCCGATATGCGCATCGACGGAGAGATCGTGGGACCCGAGACGGAGGAGTTCTGGCGGATCACCGAGGACAACCTGCAGGTGGCGGCCGAGCGCCTGATGTCAGCGGGGGCCACGCTCGTCATGGTGGAAACCGATCCCATCGGTGTCGGTGTCTACTCGCAGTGCACGCCCGAGAAGTGCCACCCGTTCCTCGACCGGCTGGCCAACCATGACGAGTATCGTCAGCGCTGGAACGCGATGGTGGCTCAGTACGCCGCCGCGACGGACCGCGTCGAAGTCATCGCTGTCGACGATCTCTACTGCAACGACGATGCTGTGCCCTGCAACGATGATCGCAATGGGGTCCCGGCACGCGCGGATGGCAGCCACTTCACAGATCCAGCGGTGATGCCCGAGATCGCTGAGGGTGTCATGGACCGGATCAGCGAGGCAGCCGACCGCTGAGCGGGCTTCGCCGCTGGGGGTAGCCCCGCTCGATCCCGCGCCGCAACGGAAGCGAAAAGCGGCCAGTGGACCAGAAGTCCACCGGCCGCGTCCCGATCGTTGGTCTTACAGCCCCAGAAATTCCCGGAACTCGTCGCATGCGCGCTCGGCCTGGAGCTGATCCGGCATCTCGCAGAAGATACGCAGCAGCGGTTCGGTTCCGGAGAAGCGTGCAATGATCCAGCCGTTGGTGAAGTAGACCTTGCAACCATCGGCGTAGGAGGTGTCCACCACCTCAGCTGTGAACTCAGGCAGCAACTTGTCCACCATGAGGGTCTGCTGAATTTCGGACTTTCGCTCCATGGGGAACTTGAAGTCGGTCTCCGCCATGTAGTGCGGATCGAACTCGCCGGTGATGTCGTCGTAGATCTCGCTCATGGACTTGCCGACGATGGCGATCATCTCCACGAGCAGCGCTGCGGCGTAGATACCGTCCTTGCCTGCGATGTGCCCGCGGACCGTGAGTCCGCCGGATGATTCTCCACCGATGATGGCACCCGTCTCCAGCATCTTGCCGGAAATCCACTTGAACCCGACGGGCACCTCGTAGCATTTCTGGCCGAAGCGCTCGGCCACGTCATCCAGCAGGGAGGTGGTGGCCACGTTTCGTACGACGGGCCCTTCCCAGCCCTTGTACTTCAGCAGGTAGTAGTACAGGATCACGAGGAGTTGGTTGGGGTGCAGGAAGTTGCCCTTGTCGTCGATGACGCCAATGCGGTCGGCATCACCGTCGGTGGCGATCCCCAGGTCGCACTTGTTCTCCACCACGTAGCGCTTCAGCATGGACAGCCCTGCGCTGGTGGGCGAAGGAAGTGCTCCGCCGAAGAGCGTGTCGTGACGATCATTGATGACGTCCACCTCGGTGCGCGCCGTGAGCAGGATCGTCTGGAGCGAGGTCCGCGACACCCCGAACATCGGGTCGAGCGCCACCTTGAGATGTGCCTGCCGGATCGCGTCCATGTCCACCTGGTTGATGATTGAATCGATGTAACCGTTGAAGGAATCGATCTCCTTCACCGCGCCGCTTTCCAGGGCTTTGGCATAGGCAATGCTGGGCAGTTCTGCCTCACCGGCGCCCTCTAGCGCCTCCATGCGCCGTTCAACGTCGACGGTGACCTCCTCGTCGGCATCCTTGCCGCCGGCGGTGAACACCTTGATGCCGTTGTAGAGCGCCGGGTTGTGGGAGGCCGTGATGGCCATGCCGTAGGGCAGTTCGCGGTCCTTGACAGTCCACATGATCAGTGGGGTGGGTGCCTGTGCCACGCGGATCAACTGGCAGGTGATGCCTGCTCCCGCGAAGATTTCAGCTGCCCACTCGGCGGCGACATCGGACAGGAAACGGCGGTCGTAACCGATGACGATTCCGGCCTCCTGCACACCCTCGTCGATGATGCGCTGTGCCAGTGCCCCGCACAGGAGACGAACGTTGGCGCGTGTGAACTCATCTCCGATGATCGCTCGCCATCCGCCTGTTCCGAAGTTGATCCGCGCCATTATTTCTCCTTGTCGCTGATGAGCCTCCAGAGTAGTGATTCGGGAGGTGGTCATCGGCGAAACGATCAGGTTCACCGTCCAACTGCAAGCCCATTTGGGTAGTAAGGGAGCGCGCCTGCTCAGGCCAGGGAAACCAGTTCTGAGTAGTCGTCACCCCAGAGATCCTCGACGCCGTCAGGCAGCACGAGCACCCTGTCCGGTTCCAGCGCCTCCACGGCACCCGGATCATGGGTTACGAGCACCACGGCCCCGGCGTAGGTCCGAAGCGCGGAGAGAACCTCTGCCCGGGAGGCCGGATCCAGGTTGTTGGTTGGTTCATCCAGGAGCAGCACGTTCGACGCAGAGACCACCAGCATCGCCAGTGCGAGCCGGGTCTTCTCCCCGCCCGAGAGCACCCGTGCAGGCTTCTGCACGTCGTCACCACTGAAGAGGAAGGAACCCAGTACCTTGCGGACCTGCGTGTCGTCCAGGTCGGGCGAGGCGGATGTCATGTTCTCCAGCACGCTCCTGGAAACGTCGAGGGTTTCATGCTCCTGGGCGTAGTAGCCGAGTTGGGCCCCATGCCCGAGCAACCGCTCGCCCGTGTCGGGGTCCTCGATACCGGCCAGAATGCGCAGCATGGTGGTCTTACCCGCACCATTGAGACCCAGAATCACCACCTTGGAGCCCTTGTCGATTGCCAGGTCGACGGCAGTGAACACTTCCAGTGAGCCGTAGGCCTTGGACAGATCCCTGGCACGCAGCGGTGTCTTGCCGCACGGCGCTGGATCAGGGAACCTGATCTTGGCCACCTGGTCCCTCTGGCGCTCGCTCTCCAGCCCTCCCAGGAGCCGATCAGCACGTTTGGCCATGTTCTGGGCAGCGACGGCCTTGGTGGCCTTGGCGCGCATCTTGTCGGCCTGTGCCATCAACTGGCCGGCCTTTTTCTCCGCGTTCGCACGCTCTCGCTTGCGGCGTTTCTCGTCAGTCTCGCGCTGGAGCAGGTATCGCTTCCAGTTCATGGCATAGACGTCGAGCTCGGCCCGATTCGCATCCAGATGGAACACCTTGTTGATCACGGCGTTCAGCAGTTCAGTGTCGTGGCTGATGATGATGAGTCCGCCGGGGAAACTCTGGAGATAGGAGCGCAGCCACACGATCGAATCGGCATCGAGGTGGTTGGTCGGTTCATCGAGGAGCAGCGTGTCCGCGTCCGAGAAGAGGATCCGTGCAAGTTCCACACGCCGACGCTGTCCGCCGGACAGCGTGGACAACGGTTGCACCAGTACGCGGTCAGGCAATCCAAGGTTGGCGGCGATGCGCGCGGCCTCGGCTTCGGCGGCGTACCCACCGGCCGCCTGGAGTGCGTTCTCGGCACGGGTGTAGGCGGCCATCGCCACCTCACGATCCTCACCGTCGGAGTCGGCCATCTTCTCCTCCGCCTCGCGGAGACGTCGCATCACGTGGTCAAGCCCGCGCGAGCCGAGGATCCTGTCCTGAGCCAGCTGTTCCGGATCACCTGCGCGCGGATCCTGTGGGAGGTAGCCGAGCTGACCGGTACGCGTGACCTGGCCCGAGACCGGAAGGGCATCGCCTGCCAGTATTCGGGTCAGCGTGGTCTTTCCCGCGCCATTCCTCCCCACGAGACCAATCCGATCGCCGCCGATGACCTGAAAACTCACCGCGGACAACAACAACTGCGCACCAGCGCGTACTTCAACGTCCTTGACCTGCAACACGAGGAGTCATCCTACGTCGTCAGCGGCGTGAACCCCATTCCGTGCGATCCTCCCCTCCGGCAGATTGGTGCACTGGTGTGATTGCATGAGGCCATGGGCGATAGACGATTGTTCCTGGCTGTACGTCCTCCGGTCGCGCAACTGACGGAGGTCGAAGACTTCCTTGATGATGTTGGCCTCGCTGGAGCCGGCATGAAACTCGTGTCTCCGGACAAGTGGCACATCACTTTGTCGTTCATGCCTGCCGTGCAAACAGCCCAGGCCGAGGCCCTTCACGATGCGCTGGTTTCACTGGCCAGCAGCACCCACCCTCTGGACCTCGTACTCCAGGGTGCAGGCTTCTTCACCGGCTCTGCGGCCAGCAGCCCCACCTGGCTCGGAATCGCGGGTGACCTCCACGCGCTCGACAGCCTCGCAGCCAGTTGTCGTTCAGCGGGGCGCCGCAGCGGGACCAGGGTGGAATCCTCGAAGAAGTTCTTGCCTCACCTGACGTTGGCAAGGCACTCCCCGTCGGAGCATCCGGATGTGTGGCTGCAGCGGCTGGACCAGTTCCGCGGGACACCCTGGACCGTGAAGGAACTTGTCCTGGTGGAATCGACATTGAGGGGTCACGGGCGTCCACCCGTGTACGGCGTCGTCGAGCGACACGCGCTGACAGGCTGACAGGGAACCGCGGGCACTCACAAAGTCCCGATGAATCCGAGTACTGCAGCCTCCCACTCCTCCTGGTGCGAGACATTCAACCCATGAGGCCCTCCCTCTATCACGTGCAGGTCAGCGCGCTCGACGAGCGCCGGGATTCGCATGCTGGATGCCGCCATGGGCACGTTCTGGTCCCCGTCGCCGTGCAGAACGAGGACTGGGACATCAATGCCGGCGCAGTCGTCGCGGAAATCCGTGGCCCAGGCCTCGATCGTCAGACTTGCGGCCCGAGGGTCACTCTGCTGGGCGATGGCGAGGGCCTGCTGACGCGTGTCCTCGCTCACCGTCAGCCCATCGTTGTTGCTGAAGAAGGCGGTGGTGAACTGTTCCAGAAAACCGTCATGGTCGTCCGCACACTGTTGGGCCATATCCGTGAAGGCACTGATCGGCATGGCCCCTTCAGGATTGTCCTCGCTGGAGGCGAGGGCTGGGCAGATGGAACTCGACAGCACTATGCCCGCCACCCGGTTGGTGCCATAATTCCCCACGTAGCGGGCAACCTCACCTCCACCCATGGAGAACCCGAGCAGCACCGCGTCGTGGAGGTCCAGCTCTGTCAGCACGTCGTGCAGGTCGGAGCTGAGCGTGTCGTAGTCGTAGCCGTCATGCGGCTTGTCAGATCGCCCGAACCCTCTGCGGTCATATGTGATGACCCGCAGTCCTGCGGCAATGAATCTGGGCACGTTGGCGGCGAAAGCCTCGCCCGAAAGGGGCCACCCGTGGACGAGCACCAACGGGCGTCCGGATCCACCTGTGTCCTCGAGGTGCAGGGTGACGGGGCTGGGCCCCGTGGTGGTGAGCGTGGGCATCATCGCCTCCTGGATGGGCTTCTTCCATACTGAATGCAAGCTGACGCTACCTGAGTGGGGCACCCAAGGCCGTGGAATCAGGATTATCGGTTGCCAATACGCCATTAGTTACCATCTGGGCACGCTTGCCTTTACGATGGGTGCGCGCGAGCCCCTCGCCCCCCCGCACGAAGAGGATCAGAAATGTCAGCTCCAATTATTCGCGTTGTCGTCGCTGAAGACGACCCCCTGGCCCAATTGGCCATTGAAAGCTACGTTGCCCGAGTCGCTGACATTGAGATTGTCGGAAGCGCCGCGGATGGCGCGCCGGCCCTGGAACTGGTCAAGTCGCTGAAACCCGACGTGCTGCTCACCGACATCCACATGCCGCACATGACCGGGGTTGAGTTGATCCGTCGGGTTTTCGCACTCGCGGCCCCACCCCGCGTGCTGTGTTTCACAGTGCTCGGCGATGAACACACCATGCGTACGGCTCTTGAGGCTGGCGCCAGCGGATTTCTACTCAAGGTCGATCCCCCTGACATGCTGATCCACGGGATCCGCTGCGCCTACCATGGGGACGCGC
>CBDTVQ010000096.1:0-7280 GCA_965364045.1 uncultured Tessaracoccus sp.
ATGCCCTGTGGTGGCTGGCGAACTGTTGGTGGGCAGCCGGGACACCACGACGGGGGTCGGAGGCATCAATGATGTCGTCATGCACGAGTGCGGAGACATGGAGCAGGTCCAGTGACGCTGCCGCGCGCAACAATCCAGCCGGGTCTGGCGGGTGCCCGCTGGCGGCCACGTGGCCCCAGTAGCAGAACGCAGGACGCAGACGCTTTCCCCCGCTGGTGAAGACGCGGGCCAGATCAAGCATCTCGCTGGTCACCACCGCAGACGTCGTCTCATGCTGTGACTCCAGGAAGCGGGTCAACTCGCTGGAAATGGCTCCCAGCAATGCGGATCCGAGCGGATGGTGTGGATCTGGCGTCTCGTACACGCACACGAGCTTATGGGACCGTCAAAGTGGTCCCTATTCTTGGGGCCATGTACGACGCGCCTGCCCCCTCCGCCTCGATCGCCGATCTGCTGGAGACCGCCACCGAGCCGTTGCTCTCGTACGAGTTCTTCCCGCCACGCAGCGCTGAGGAGGAGCCACGCTTCCTGGGCGCCGTCGACAAGCTGGATCGGTTCGCGCCCAGCTTCGTGTCCGTCACGTACGGGGCAACGGGATCCACTCGGGAGCGCACCATCGACGCCACCCGAACCCTGGCCCGGCGCGGCAACATCACGGTGGGTCATCTGACGGCCGTCTCGCAGTCGCGACGTGACATCACGGAAGCGTTGGAGGCGTACCGGAGCTCGGGCATCACGAATGTGCTGGCCATCCGAGGGGACATGCCCGGCGGGCCCACGGAGCCCTGGGAACAGCACCCGGATGGGCTGGGTACCGCCACCGAGCTGGTGGAATTCATCCGTGAGAGCGGTGACTTCTGCGTGGGCGTTGCGGCGTTTCCCAACGTGCACCAACCGGACAACGATCCGCAGCTGGACGCCCGGATCGTTGTGGAGAAGGCAAAGGCGGGCGCAGAATACGCCATCACGCAGTTGTTCTTCGACGCGTCGAGATGGGTGGAACTGGTGGAACGCGTCCGCGCCCGTGGGTCAGACATCCCCATCATTCCGGGGATCATGCCCTTGACGGTCATCACCCAGATCGAAAGGTTCGCAGCGCTCGCGGACTGTGAACTCCCGGCCGACTTCGTCGCGCAACTACGCGCCGCCGGAAATCCCGCCGAGGTCCGGCGCATCGGCTTGGAGCGGGCAGAAACCATGTGTCATGAGCTTCTCGAGGCCGGTGCCCCGGGCCTGCAGTTCTTCACCCAGAACCGCTGGCAGGCTACGTCAGAAGTGATCTCCAGGCTGCCGTGGAATCGGTCACGTCGAGCGTCGTCATCCGCTGCGTCGCGCGCGTGAGCGCCACGTAGAGCACCCGTTCACCCGCTGGCGTCTCCGTCACAATCTCGTCGGGAGAAAGCACCAGTACGCCGTCGTACTCCAGACCCTTGGCCTGCAGTGCGGTGACGATAATGAGCCGATCCTCCAGGAGTGCCAACCGCTCGTCCTGCATTGACAGCCGAAGCACGGCCTGTAGGCGCGACGGCGGGCAGATGACGCCCACGGTGCCCGTCACCTGGCCGGCAAGTTCCAGAACTTCGTGAACGATCGCCTCGCCTGCGCCCTCAGGTGACGTGGCCTCCAGCCTGGGCTGCAGGCCCGTCGTGCGGATCGCCTTGGGAAGGTCTGCTTCCGGAAACACCTTGGTGATCACCTTGGCCGCCAGATCGAAGACCTCGGCGGGGGAGCGGTAGTTGGTGCTGAGCGTGAACCGACGAGTGGGTGCACGCCCCACGAGTTCGTTGAGGGCGCGGGTCGTTTCGTCCTGGTGGGGGTAGGAACTCTGTGCAGGGTCGCCCACGATGGTCCAGGACGACTGCGGACCACGGCGACGCAGCACGCGCCACTGCATGGGCGTGATGTCCTGGCCCTCGTCAACGAGTATGTGCGCGTAGGTGGTCTGGGGGTCGTCCTCAGGATCCACCGTCTGGTCATGACGCAGGGTGTCCGACGTTGTCACCAGCTCATTGATGTCCCCCATACCGATGAAGACGGGCTCGTCCACGTCAACATCGTCCTCGATGGGTGCTGGACCGAGCATGTGCAACAGCTCGTCGAGCAGGGCCATGTCTGCAACGGACCAGCCGGTGATCTCGGTGTGGTTGCCCCGTTGCAGCCACGTGAAGGAGTCCACGAGGGCTTCCCTCTCGGCTGCGGTGAGGTCGGACGCCACCTCTGACAGGAGATCGGCGTCGGCAAGCCGCTCCAGCACGCGTGGTGCGTCGAGCGTGGGCCACCAGGCGTTCATGAACTTGGACAGCGAGGCCTGCTCGCGGATGAGATCCGGGACCTCCTCGGCAGATACATCCGCCTCGTCGGAGAGCTTGGCCTCCAACGCGGAGATGATCTGGTTGCGCGCCTGTTCACGACCCTTGTTGAGCTTGGTGTGGGAGAGCACGGAATCGCGGATGCGGTGGAGTTCGCGAGCATCCAGCGTCAGAACCTCGCCCTTGACGCTCACACGGACCCGCACCACTTCGGGGCCATCGTTGAGCGGGCGACGAATGAGGCGACGGAGGACCTCCAGCATCCGCAGGCTGCCCTTCAGGGAGGCAGCGGTTGACGGGTCCACACGTTCGCTGGACATGCCCAGCACGTCCGTTGCAAGGGAGCCGATCGATTTCAGCGTCACGGCGTCCTCACCAAGGCTGGGGAGGACGCGCTCGATGTAGTTCATGAAGACGTTCGAGGGTCCGACGACGAGCACGCCACCCCGCTCCAGGCGGGCCCGGTTGGAGTAGAGGAGGTAAGCGGCGCGATGGAGCGCAACGACGGTCTTCCCGGTACCCGGGCCACCCGCAATGATCGTGACACCCTGGTACGGGGCGCGGATTGCCTCGTCCTGCTCCGCCTGGATGGTGGAGACGATGTCACGCATCGTTCGGCCACGGGCGCGCGTCAGCGCCGCCATGAGGGCGCCCTCGCCCATGATGGGGAGATTGGTCTCAACCGAGGAATCCAACAGGTCGTCCTCGAGACCAATCACCTTGTCATCGCGACACCGCAGCACCCGACGGCGAATGACCTCCATGGGTTCTGCCTGTGTTGCGCGGTAGAACGGTTCGGCGGCAGGGGCGCGCCAGTCGATGACGAGGGGGGTGTATTCCTCGTCGCGCACACCCAGGCGTCCGATGTAGCGGGAATCGGGGCCAGTCAGGTCAAGGCGGCCGAACACGAGACCCTCGTGTTCATTCTCGAGTACAGCCAGCCGTCGAGCCGCCTGGTACGCGAAGGCATCGCGCTCAAACAGCGCAGTGCTGTCCTCTTCCCGGTGGAAGCTGGTGCGGTCTGTCTGAAACATCTGCTGACCCTGATATGCCATGGATCGCGCACTGGCCGTTGCGGTGGCCAAGTTCTCGTAGACCTTGTTGACGTGTGCCTGTTCGAGCGCGATTTCGTGCTGGAGTTCGCCGCGCGAAGTGGTCAAGTGCTTCAATCCTCACCTTGAGACGGACATTCGATCCTACCCTCTCCGGATGCCAGCGCACATTTGCCGAGCGCAGCCTTCGTTCAGGGATTCGTCTTTCGATGGGCCAGCGCATAGCCTCGACGAGAAACCTGAGGGGGTATCCGCGCAGTGTCAACTGAGCCCACGAACCAACAATTCACGCCGCAGAACTGGGGGCCGGACGGTCCTGCGCCCGGCCAGGGGCCGCAGAGCCTGCCGTCCGCTCCGAAGAAGGATGCCCACACCTTCTACAAGGTTGCCGTTGTAGTTCTCAGCGTCATTGTCGTGGGATTGCTCGCTGTCATGTCGCAGAACTCGGGATCAACCGCGGGCCCTGCAGCCACCGTGACCGTCACCGAGGGTGCCGGTGACCAGCAGCAGCAACAGCAGCAACAACAGCCGCAGCCACCGCAGGATGATGCGGAGGATCCTGAGCGCGACGCATTCCTTCTTGACCTGCCTCGCCGGGTCGAGGGCGACCCCCTTGCCAAGGGCGACGTCGATGCCAAGATCGTCATGACTGAGTGGGCCGACTATCGGTGCCCTTTCTGTTCTGTCTTCACGGAGGACACCCTCCCGCTCCTGCAGCCGCTGATCGACGACGGAACACTGCGAATCGAGTTCCGCGACCTCGCAATCTTCGGGGAGGACTCCATCAACGCCGCCGCCGCTGCGCGCGCTGCTGGTGAGCAGGGCCTCTACTGGGAGTTCGCGACGGCTCTGTACGAGTCCCTTCCCAACCAGGGCCATCCACCGGTGGGCGATGAAGTCGTGACCACCATCGCTGAGCAGGTGGGCGTTGACGATATGGACAAGTTCCAGGCCGATTACATGTCTGAAGAGACCCGCGGTGCTGTTGAAGCGGACAGCGCCGAGGCGCAGGGCTTCGGTATCTCGGGCACACCGTACTTTCTCGTGGGCACGGAAATGATCTCCGGTGCACAACCGGTCGAGGTTTTCGAACAGGCGATTGAGCAAGAGATCGCGAAGCAGAACTAGTTGGCTTCGGAATAGAAAGAGGCGGCTAGTGGGGTTTGAAATAGAAGGAGGTGCATAGTGGGAGTCGGGTTCGCCGGGGCGTTCCTCGGTGGGTTGGCAGCGCTGCTGAGTCCGTGCGCGGCCATGCTGCTGCCGTCGTTCTTCGCCTACGCGTTCGGGTCCTCACGCACGCGTCTTCTCGGACGCACCGGGCTGTTCTACGTTGGTCTCCTCATCACGCTGGTTCCGTTGGGGCTGGCGGCCGGATCGTTGGGTGCGCTGCTGGCCACCCACCGGAGCACGTTGGCGCTGGTGGGTGGCATCCTGCTCATCCTCCTGGGACTCCTGCAGGTGCTGGGTATCAACTTCAACATCCCCGGCTTCCGTGCCGGGGGAGGGACTGGGCCGTTCGCGGTCATCGCTCTGGGCGCGGTCTATGGGCTCGCAGGTGCGTGCACTGGACCCCTGCTGGGTGCTGTTCTCACCATGGCTGCCGTCGGCGGATCGCCGCTCTACGGCGCGCTCCTGCTCGCAATGTTCGGGGCCGGCATGGTGGTGCCGCTGATCGTTCTGGCGTGGGTGTGGGACAGCGCACAGTTTTCCGAGCGGCTACGTCCGCGTCCTTTGACGATTGGCCCCATCACCACGTCCGTGTGGGGTCTCGTGTCCGGGACCCTGTTCATCATCCTGGGTGTTCTGTTCCTCACCACTGACGCCACGAGTGCGTTGGGTGGAGTGTTCGACGCTCGTCAACAGCTCGCGCTGGAAACCTCACTGGGCAAGTTCGGTGAGGCGATCCCGGACATCGGTGCCCTGCTGCTGGTTGCCGCCGTTGTCGGTTTGATCGTCTGGCAGGTCAAGAAGCCACGCACCAAGGATCCTGTGCGTCCTCTGGATGAGTCCGAACTGCTCTGATTCCAACCCCTGTCCTTGATTCCTCGGTGGTCGCGAATCATGCGCAAGGTCATGCCAAACTGCTGGCATGACACAACCGCTGGAGATGCACACAGGCAAGCCTTCGGCGCTGCCGTGGGTGCTGGCGACTCTGGGGATGATTGCAGGCGCGGCGCTGTTCTGGATCGCTGGTGGCATCTCGTTCAACTTGGCCGAAATTGATTCGCCCGGCGGCCCATGGGCATCGCTGGCTGGTGGGGGTGCCCTGCTCGCGGCGGCCGGGTTTCTTGTCATTCTCTTCTCGGCGAGCAACGTGGTGGTGCGTCGCCAGCGGGAGTCGATACTTCCCACGGCGAGGCTCAGCCAGCTGGTTGAGCCTCCAAGCTGTTTCGTCGGCAAGCCGGCGAATGGATGCAGGATTCAGTCGAGCGGGGTGAGCTTCGCTTTCTCAGCGAGCAGGCCGCGGGCCGCCATTCCGATCACCGCACTGTAGGTGGGGTAGGCGAACTTCACGCCAGCGAGAGTCGCCACGTCGATTCCTGCCGCCATCGCCGTTGTCACCGCTTGGATGACCTCCACCGCGTTCTCCCCCACGGCGTGCGCACCGAGGATGAGTTCGCGCCTCCTGTCGCAAATGAGCTTCAGGAATCCGCGCTGGCGGTCGTCGATCACCGCCCGATCGAGCGCCGTGTACGGGAAGACCGTCACGACGCACTCGGCGTCGCGCTCGCGCGCCTGCTCTTCGGTGAAGCCGACTCCGGCATAGTCGGGATCGGTGAATCCGCCAGCTGGCAACAAGTGACGCGGGGTGCGGCGGAAGGTATCGAGCACAGCGTTCTCCGCGGCGACCTCAGCCTCGAACTGCGCGGCCTGCACGAGCATGTCACTCCCGTTCGCGTCACCAACCGCGAAGATGTGCGGCACCGTGCTCCGGAAGTACGAGTCGACCGGTATCGCGGACTTCACGACCGCTATCCCTGCCGCATCGAGCCCCAGGTCGTCAACATCCGCCGGCCATCCCGTCGCCATGATCACGGCGTCGAAGTTACTCGACTCCGGGCGTCCATCTTCGCTCCAGAGTAGGGTGATGGAGCCATCCGAGGCGCTCTCGAGTCCGGATACCGTCTCGATTCCGGTGCGCACGGTCATGCCCTGCTCGACGAACGCACGCGAAACATGCTCGGCAATAAGAGCATCGGAGGCCATCAGGATCCGCGTCGCGACATCGAGCAAGGTGACTTGCGAGCCGAACGAGCTGAAGACCGTGGCGAGTTGGGCACCGGTGTTTCCGGCGCCGATGATGGCTACGCGGTCGGGGAGTTCCGGCAAAGTGAGCACCTGGTCGGGAACGGTCGCGAGCTCCGCTCCGGGCACCGGTAGCCTGCGCGAGTGACCACCCACACACACGATAAAGGTGTCGGCGGTGAGGCGCCGGCCCGATGCGAGCACCACGGTCTGAGCATCCGTGAACCTCGCCCTGCCCTCGAGCACGAGCTCGATTCCGGCGTCGTCGAACCGCTCGGCCTCACGCTTGATTGAGCGCACCCGGTCTACGCGCTCCTGCACGCGCGCGACGGTGGTTGACCAGTCAAGCGGATGCTGCTCGACCTCAATCCCGTACGCCTCGGCGGTGCGGATCTCGCGCATCAGCCGCGCCGCCTTCGCGAGAACGCGGGTCGGAACGCATCCGGTATTCACGCAGGTTCCGCCGGTGCGATCGCCCTCGACGACGGCGACCCTCGCGCCCAGCTCGGCCGCCCTGAGTGCGGCCGCTGTGCCGGCCGGGCCCGCGCCAATCACGACGATGTCGAAGTGGTCGGTGGCGTGGTCGGTCATCGCGTCTCCCAGTGCTCGGGGCTCTGACGTAGGCGCCGCGTGGGCGATGGGGTCAATGCCGATGGTGTCCAGGCGGCCCCGG
>CBDTVQ010000097.1:0-7245 GCA_965364045.1 uncultured Tessaracoccus sp.
CCCACCACCGGGACCGCAAGGAGAAGCATGATCCAAAACAGGCGCCGGAACTGCCCCACGTGATCACCATGCCCACCCTGGTCGTGGTGCTCGCCGTGACCCGCGTTCCCGACGTGCTGGGTGGGCTGCTGAGCACTCCCGTCGTGTTCGCCTTCGTGTGCAATGACATGCGCGGCAGAATTTTCGGGCACGTCCGTTTCTGGGGCGTGGGGGTGATCGTGGCGCATACTCACATTCTCTTTCTGATACCCAGTATGGGTACCTGCTGCAGAAGCTGGAACCCCGCTTCTCGACGATGCGTAACCGGGAGGAGCGGGGCTCCGGTATGGGTGCTACACGGTGGCGTAGCGTTCGGGGTCGGCATCGAACCGCGGCACGCAGGAGCCGCAGCACATCCAGTACCTCTGGCCTTTGTAGTCGCGGAAGAAGCCGGCCTTCTCGGCCTCGGACTTGATCACCGGGTTGCCAACCATCACGGGGCACTCGGTGACATCATCATCTTGCGTGTTCGTCAGAGCCTTCGGCCTTGGACGTGCCCCCGCAACAGCCTCCCGAAGCACTCACGCTCGGATCCTCGGCCTTGGACGTGCCCCCGCAACAGCCTCCCGAAGCACTCACGCTCAGATCCTCTGTGTCGGATGTGCCGCCGCAACAGCCTCCCGAAGCGCTCATGCTCAGGTCGTTGTGGTTGTCAGTTGTAGTCATCAGATGTTCCTTCCTGGTTGTGTCGATGACGGTGGTCATACTGTGATCGACTCACGGACAGTCCGTGGGCTCGTGGGTGTCGGCACGGTTTCGTCGGCTCGGGAAGTGAAGGTCTGCAGGCGCAGACGGATCGCGCTCTCGCAGTGCCCGCAGCTCATCCCCGTCACTTTGTACTCGGTCATGCCCATACCTCGTTCTCCGTTCACCATGATTTGCCGACCCTCTCAACCACATCTCCTACCCTATACCCCTATGGTGTATCAGGCAGTCTCGCCACAAGTATTCGGGCTCCAGTACTCACCGATCAGTACCGAGGCTCGTCGGATGGCTGTGCCATCGGGCCCTCATCGCCTGTCCCGCCGTGGCCGCCTTTCGCGACGTGGCCGACTTTCCCGCCGTGGCCGCCGTGGCCGAGATGCATGACAGCCATCCCGCCGATGAGCAGAATCCAGATCCAGTTAGTGCTGATGAAGTCCAACATTGTGTGCTCCTCACTGGGGCGCGACGTACGCGTCCCTCATGGCGTCTTGGGCGGTGCCGCCAACATCCATCTTGATGTCCTTGAGGACAAGTTTGCTCACCTGGTGTGGTGCGGCCACGTATGTCTGATCAAGATTCACTCAAGGCTGGCCGTGAAGGGCGCCGCTGCCTCCTTCTTCAAAGAACATCCATCGAACCTTCATCGTGCCTGCGGGCTGGTCCCAGCAGTCTTTGCGGTGGGGCGCCCACGCCCCAAGGCCTGCATTGTGGCCGGCTCGACCTACCCAGCGAGGCGTGCTGGCCACCAGAACGGAGAACCAGATGAGCGAGTCCACCACCACCGCTGACGCAGCGGCCCCATCGGACAGTGCGCGGGAGGTCCCCCCGACCACAGATCGTCCCGGTGGCATGCGAAACGGGTTCACCAGGGCTCGCAGGACTGTCGGTGCCGTCTTCGGCGCGCTGCTGGGGCTCGCACCACATGTGCTGCATCACATCGGTCTGATCGCCGGGGCCGCATTCGTCGTCGGCGCTGGCGGAAACGCAGTCTTCTTCCTCATCGGGCTCATCTTCTCAATTCCACTGCTGAGGAGCCTGTACCGAAGGTTCTCCACTTGGCGAGCGCCAGCCATCGCCATCGCCGTATTCACAGCCTTGTTCTCGTTGTCGGCTTTCGTCGTCGGACCAGCAATCACGGCAGGCGGAGCACCGGACGCCGGGCCCCAACCCCCGACCTCGACTCATGACGGACATCACGACGGCTGAGCGCGAGCAGCAGCGGGTAGCAGTCAGCACATGGTCCGCATGCGCCTGCCGATTCAGACTCCGACGACCAGTCACCCAAAAGACGTCGCGGCCCTCAACCTCTGATGATGTTCGCAGTGCGGGTGGTCACAAACACTGACGCGGTCCATGGCTCTGGTCCGTGCCGAGTAGGCGTGCACGTCGTTGCTGGTGAGCAGTTGCGGCATCGGCAACAATGGGGTGCATGACCACTGAACCAGCGACACATGGACGAGTACTCATCGTGGAGGATGAGCCGATACTCGCAGGCACTGTGCGCAATTATCTCGATCGATCCGGTTTCGAGACCCGCTGGGAGGTTGACGGCCTGCAGGCCGTTGAGGCAGTGCGCGAATGGGCGCCCGACCTCGTCATACTGGACCTCGGTTTGCCGAGTATCGATGGGATGGAAGTGTGCCGTCGTCTGCGCACCTTCAGCGACTGCTACATCGTCATGCTGACTGCGCGGGCCGACGAGGTGGACACTCTCGTGGGACTATCTGTGGGCGCCGACGATTACATCACCAAACCGTTCAGCACGAGGGAGTTGGTGGCCCGTGTTCAGGCGAGGTTGCGCCGCCCACGACTGGAGGAGAGTCCCGATCGAGTGGCGGAGTCGCCCAACCGGATGTTCGGCACGCTCACCGTTGACCCCACGGCACGACAAGTGGTGCTCGACGGCACTCCTGTGATCATCACGCCGACCGAGTTCGACGTCCTCGACGTACTGTCCGCGCAGCCGAGGGTGGCGTTCTCCCGCCGTCAACTCATCGACGTCATCTGGGGACCGCATTGGGGCGGAGATGAGCACATGGTGGACGTGCACGTCGCGAACCTGCGCCGCAAACTGGGCGACAATCCCACCAATCCCCGCTTCATCGCGACCGTCCGTGGCCACGGCTACCGGATGGGCTCCGGCCAGTGATGCGCTCAAGCTGCCAGCCATCTTCGAAATGCTCATGGACAACTGCTGGTTCCATGGTGGCGCACGGTGCACTGACCCCGATCACGTCAAAACGCTGACCGATCTTTGAAACATCGAATCTGACCACCTCAGACTGCACCTTTGCTGGATTGACCCTGGGGCTCGTCGGCGACCAGCGCGTCGTCATCCACGTACTGCACGAGCGGCGTTTCGACGTCGTTGATGGCGCGAGCCCTCGACCAGGCCCACAGGATGAGCCCGATGAGCACCATGGGCACCGACAACCATTGGCCCATGCTGAGGCCCAGCGACAAAAAGCCCAGGTAGGCATCCGGTTCCCGCCAGAATTCAACGACGAAGCGGAGCACCCCGTATCCGATGAGGAAGGCAGCTGCCACCTGTCCGCGATAGCGGGGGCGGCGCGCGTAGAGCCAGAGCACGACGAACAGCAGAAGGCCCTCGAGAAGCACCTGGTACAGCTGCGACGGGTGCCGGGGCACGTCACCGCCGGTGGGGAAGATCATCGCCCACGGCAGGTCCGGCGACGCGACGCGCCCCCACAGCTCGCCGTTGATGAAGTTGCCCATGCGACCAGCGGCCAGCCCGATCGGGACAGCGGGGGCAAGGAAGTCAGCCACCTGCAGAACGGGGCGCCCGCGGCGCCACGCGAAGATGGCCACGCCGATGACCACACCCAGAGCACCACCATGGAAGCTCATCCCTCCGTCCCAGAGCTTGAAGATGTCAAGCAGGTGATCCAGGTAGAAACCCGGCTTGTAGAACAGCACGTACCCCAACCGCCCACCACCAAGGACGCCGACCACGCTGTAGAGCAGCAGGTCCTCGACGTCGACCGGAGCCCACGGTTTTGGCGTCGTGATGGATGCGTAGGGCTCTTGGCGGAGGCGTCGGCGCATCAGCAGGTAACCGAGCGCGAACCCGACCAGGTACATGATCGCGTACCAGTGGATTTTCAGTCCGAAGATATGAATGGCGACTGGATCAATGTCTGGAAAAGCCAGCAGGAGCGATGTCATGTGACAATCATGCCACCTCGAAACAAGATTCGGAAACGCATATCATCGTGATAGTGACGCGTTTTACACGCACCCATTCTTGACCATTCCTTCATCGTTTCAGAGGGCGTTCTATAACATCCGTGATGGAAAATTCGACGGTGGATATCATTGTGATTGGATTGGGCGTCGCAATCATTCTCATCGTGCTGCGAGACATGTTCCACACACTGGGGCATCCCTTGGGGCAAGGCAGTCTGAGCCGGCTCGTGATGAAGACGTTGTGGCGCCTGTCACACTGCGGAGGGGGGCACGGACGACTGGCCAAGCTCGTCGGACCCTTCGGCTTGCTCACAGTGATGATGATGTGGGGTGCGCTGGCCGTGGGTGGCTGGGCTTTGGTCTACTGGCCGTTCATCCCGGCTGGTTTCGTGTTCTCGGCCAACCCACTGGCGGGCAGTGCGGGGAATGTCCTGGATGCGCTGTATCTCTCCTTGGTCACGATCTCCACGCTTGGCTTCGGTGATGTCGTCCCTGACTTGGCTTGGTTGCGGGTGGTCGTTCCTCTGGAAGCGATCTTCGGCTTCGCGCTGCTGACTGCCGCCGTGTCGTGGATATTGCAGGTGTACCCAGCGCTGACGCGCCGGAGGGCCCTGGCGATTCACCTCGCGCTCCTCAGTCGTTCAGACGCGTCCGGCGTCCTCCAGAAAGAGGGTACGGCCGCTGCGCTACTGCAAGACATCACCGGCAGCATGATTGCGGTAAGGGTTGACCTGTCGCAATATTCGGAGACGTACTACTTCCGCGACGAACCCGACTTCTCGCTCGCAGCCACGCTGGGCTTCGCTCTTGAACTCGCACGAATCGGGGAAACGTCTGTGCGAGCGGACGTCCGTTTCGCAGCGACCATCCTCGATGACGCGCTGATCGATCTCGCTGGCGTTCTGGACACGAGATTCCTCCACAGTGGGGGCACCGCGTCCAAGGTGTTCGACGCGTACGCAGTCGACCATGGGCAGTCATTCCGATGACTGGACGCGGTCATATCCAGCTCTCACCACCGCTCGAAGCCGATAGAACAACCGGACCCAGGGCCGAGCCGACGGCACCACCTGATCCGTCCATCTGAGAAAGGGAAAATTGCTGAAATGAAAACTCAAGACGACGCTGACAACCCAGATCCTGACGACAGTCCGGGTAGCCTTTCGCTGTCGGGGGCAGTGTCGCTGGGAACCGGCGTGATGATAGGCGCCGGTATATTCGCCCTCACCGGACAGACTGCCCGTCTGGCCGGAGACTGGTTTCCCATTGCCTTCGTCGTAGCAACAGCAGTCGTCGCCCTCAGCGCCTACTCCTACGTCAAGCTGTCCCAGGCCTTTCCTTCCTCAGGGGGTGTGGCCACCTTCCTGCGCGAAGCGTACGGTCCAGGTACCGCGACGGGGGTGTTCGCAATACTGATGTTCGTGTCCATGATCATCAGTCAGGGCTTGGTGGCTCGGACATTTGGCACCTACCTCCTCCAAATCGTCCCTCTGGAACCTGCCTCGTTCTGGGTGCCTGCCCTCGCAGTCGGGCTCCTGGCCGCAGCATTCGGTGTCAACGTAAGTGGCAACACGGCTGTTCAAGCCAGTCAACGCGTGATGGCCGCAATCAAAATCTTGGGACTCGGACTTTTCGCGATTGTCGGTCTGTGGTTCGTTTCGCCGGCAAACTTCACCAACGGAACCGGCGCTGTGGGCATCGATGCCTCTGTGCCGGGCTTCGCTGCTGCTGTGGCGCTGGCCATCCTCGCCTACAAAGGATTCACGACGATCACCAACAGCGGCGGCGACATCATCAACCCCCACCGCAACACTGGCCGCGCCATCGTGATCTCCCTCATGATCTGTACCGTCGTCTACCTCGCGGTGGCAATCGTGGTGGCCGGAAACCTGAGCCTGTCCGAGATCATCGCCGCGGAGGACTTCTCCCTCGCCGAGGCGGTCCGTCCGGCACTGGGAGGTGTCGGCGTGTGGTTCACCGTCGCCCTTGCCATCGTCGCCACAACCTCTGGGGTCATGGCCAGTGTGTTCGCCGCGTCTCGCATGTTGGCCATGCTCACCCACATGAAACAAGTACCACACCGCCACTTCCGGATGCCTGGAACTGTGCGCGTGCATACCACCGTCTACACCGTCGCCCTGGCGATGGTCCTCGCGACGACGCTGGACCTGAGCAGGATCGCCGCACTGGGCGCCATCTATTACCTCATCATGGACATCGCCATCCATTGGGGTCTGCTGCGCCGTCTCAGGGACCGGATCACTTTCAACCCAACCATCGTTGTCGCGGCCATCATCCTGGATGTCGTAGTTCTGAGTGCCTTCGTGTCGGTGACCGCGACAACCGACCCCCTCAGCCTCTATGTCGCCGCCGCCGGCCTGGCCCTCCTCTTCATCGCCGAACGTCTCTTCATGCGATCCCACACCCGAGACGACCAGACAATGGACATGTAGTGTCGATCCCAACGCTTCATGTCACCGATCCCGTACGACTGTGCGATTGCAAGCGGCAACGCGCCGACTCAATAGGCTAATTCGAGAGGGTGCTTCTCGTGATGGCACTGGAGAAACGACAAATCCATGTTTTGGGGTCGGTGGTGTGTCTCGCAGCGGCAGTCGGAGTCGCAGCGGACCTGCTGTCAGGTTGGTCGAGTGGGCCCGGCACCATGAGCTCCGCCGTCTCTCTGGATATTGACAGCATCAAATCCATTTATGTCGACAAACCGCGATGGACCTTCGTACTCGGCAACTACCTCGCCGTCTTCTTCTTGCCATTTCACATGCTGGGATTTTTTCTCGTCTATCAAGCGATAATTCCGGCAGGACGACGCAAAGCAATTCTATTCTTTGGGGGCGCCTGCTACTTCGTCGCCGTGGGAACTGGCTACCACGGAACTTTTGCTTTTGTGGGCGACACCATCCAGTCCGGGGATGCGCTCCTACTACGCAAGATGGGCGACTACTGGACGGCTTGGGGCTTGGCTCTCGTGATTGGATACGCGCTCCTCTGCCTTTGTCTGATCGCGTTGATTCTCACGGGGAGGACACGCTACCCAAAATGGGCGCTGTTTTTCACACCCCCGTTCTTTCTGCTTCTTGGTGCAGCGGCAATCTGGCTACTGCCGCCCGAGTTCAGCGGGATCAAGGCATTTATTGCCGTAACAGGACTGAACCTACCGCTGCTGATCTTCTATGGGATCACCTGGAAACTCTTGTCGGGCGTCCCCCTGACTCAGACGCTCGACAGCCCTTGACGCGGTCAGCAGCACATCCGGCACAGGTCCGGGGATGCACA
>CBDTVQ010000098.1:0-7231 GCA_965364045.1 uncultured Tessaracoccus sp.
TCGGGGCACGAGTCGAGTGGGATCGCGGGCGGGAAGTCGTGGCACCCACGGGGCGGTGTATGCATAAAAGAGGTCCTGACGGACTGCGCCTGACGACGCGACAGAGGTGTTGACAGCGGCGGGACGCCCGGGCGTCAGAGGGGCCGGAGCCCCGGCACGGTTACGATGAGCGGTCGAACGCGAACTGTCGACCGGGAGCGGCAGTAGTCGATCCGGTGTGACATGAGCGATTCCTTTCTCGAACAGCCGGCGCTGCAACGCTGGACTCACCTCTCAAGAGGGCAGTGCGATCGCCGTGATACATGATCGGGGGTGGCAGCCTGATTCCGGTTTCCATGTTGCCGGCCGGCGCATCACCAGCCTCCGCCGTTGGGGCTGTCGCCAAGTTGCTGCACGTCGAGATGGATCATGGAACCGGAGTGGGGTTTCTCACACTCCAGACGGCATGTGGACAGGGCACCCGACGGCAACAAGTTCGGGCTGGCCTAGCGGAGGTTGAGCTCGGCTTCCTGGTGTCGGATACCCATCTGATTGAGGCATTCCTCCATGACGCGCATGACTTCAAGCGTGTCTTCCAGCGGCATGATCGATGATTCGGTGTCACCGGCGAGCAACCGTTCGCTCACTTCGTTGATCTCGTGTGCGTATCCCCGGCCGGTCATCCTGGCCTCGATGATGCGCGGCAGGACCCCTGAGCGATGCACGGACAGGGTGGTGGGGTGATGGAACCGTGGCTCCACCTCGATCCAGCCCTTGGTGCCATAGATGGACATCCGGGCGGGGCCGTGACCATCGAAACCATACGCCAGAGCGGACAACCCACCACCGGTATGGCCGATGCTGATGGCGCCGGCCGCGTCACTGCCGTTCGGGTTCAGCCGCCCCACACAATTGATGGTCTGGGCGTCACCCAGGAACAGCTGGGCGAAGGAGAGGACGTACACGCCAAGGTCGAGGATGGCGCCGCCCGCGGTTTCGGGGGAGAAGAGGCGATGCGTCGGGTCATACTCCCGATAGGCGCAGAGATCCCCCTGAACTCCCAGAACGTCCCCGATCCGTCCCCACGCCACCACTTCGCGGGCCGCGGAGATGGCAGGAAGGAAGCGGGTCCACATGGCCTCCATGCAGAAGACGCCCTTGTCTCGGGCTGCCTGCACCACTTCGACGGCGCCGGCGTGGGTGGCCGTGAAGGATTTCTCCACCAGAACGGCCTTGCCACGTGCGATGGCGGCCAGCGCGATGTCGCGGTGATGCGGATGGGGCGTGGCGATGTAGACGACGTCAATGTCCGGGTCGTCCAACAGCTCCACGTAGGATCCGTACGCCTTGGGGACGCGATACTTGTCGGCCAGTTTCTGCGCCTTTGGCAGGTGACGGGATCCAATCGCGACCAGCTCGGAGTTGCGCACGAACCGGAAGTCCGCCGCCATGACGTCGGCTATCCAGCCTGCACCAATGATTCCCCAGCGGATCGTCTCCATGCAGGAGAGGCTACCCCCCTTGTAGGGGCGGGACAGGCGAATCCGCCGTCTGGTTCACCCGTGCTGCAGCGGCGTCGGCATCGGCCCACCGGACTTGTCGCCCCGCAAGGACTTGATGATGTTCTCCGCGCTGATGAGGCACATGGGCAGGCCCACGCCGGGCGCGGTATAGCCACCCGCGTAAAAGAGACCCTTGACCTTGCGGGATTTCACACGTCCCCTGAAGAAGGCGCTCTGCCGCAGTGTGTGTGCCGGGCCGAGAGCCGTGCCCCTCCACGCATGGTGCAAATCCACGAACTCAGCAGGCCCCACGCGATGGTCCACGATTATGTGCTCAGCCAGGTCCGGGATGCCCGTCCACTCGGCAACCTGCCTGATGACGGCGTCGCCGAACTCCTTCATGCGGCCAGAATCGGCTGGCCCCAGGTCCGGATCAGCGGGAATGGGCACGAGGAAGTACAGGTTCTCCATGCCCTCAGGTGCCACGCTGGGATCCGTGATCGACGGCGCACAGACGTAGATGGAGGCGGGGCTCGGGAGCTTCGGATCGTCACCGAAGATGTCCCCGAAATTCGCCGCCCAGTCTTTCGTGAAGTACAGGTTGTGGTGGAGCATCTCCGGCAGTCGACGATTCACCCCCAGCATCATCAGCAGCGCGCCCATGCCGGGGTCCCGCTTGTCCCACTTCCCCTCGGGCATGGCTGAATCCTCTGGATCCAGCATCGCTGTCTCCAGGTGGTGCTGGTCACAGGCACCCACCACGATGTCCGCGGGCAGCACGGTGCCGTCGGCCAGTTCGACGCCGGTGGCCCTGGACTGTTCCGTGCGGACCCTCGTCACCTCGGCTCCGGTGCGGATCTCCACACCGGCGGAGCGGGCAAGGCGCTCGATGGCATCGATGACGGTGTGCATGCCACCCATGGGGTAGGCGACACCGTCGAGGAGGTCGAGGCGGCTCATGATGTGATAGAGGCTGGGAGCACGATCCGGCGACGTCGCGAGGAACACCGCCGGGTATCCCAGGATCTGTTGCAGGCGGCGGTCCGTGAAGGACCGCGCCACATGATCTGCCAACGAGCGCGTCAGCAACGGCACCAGCGTGCGCGCCTGCTTCAGGAGCTCGGGATCGAGGAAAGCCTTCGGGTCCGAGAACGTCGTGTAGAGGAAACGCTGGGTGGCAGTGTCATAGAAGTCGCGTGCCCCCTCGAGGTATTTCTCCAACCTGGGCCCTGACCCCGGCTCGAGACGCTCGAAGAGAGCGGTGGCCTCGTCCAACCCGGGCTTCACATCCACCGGTTCCGAATCGTCCTCGAAGAACACGCGGTAGCCCGGATCCAGCGGGGTCAGGTCCAGTTCGACCTCGGCCGTGGTGCCGCACAGCTGGAAGAAGTGGTCGAAGGCCTCCGGCATCAGGTACCACGACGGTCCTGTGTCGAAGGTGAAACCACCGTCGCGGAGGATACCTGCGCGGCCACCCAGTTCATCATGGCGTTCCACCAGGATGGTGGAGTACCCGTCCCGGGCCAGGAGCGCGGCCGTTGCCAAGCCAGCGATGCCCCCGCCGATCACGACGGCGCGCTGTTCACTCATGTGCGTTTCCCCCATTTGTGACGGGCCACTGCGCGGACAGCAATGGTCATCTTGGTGGCATCCGGTACCCGGATGCGGCTGGTGCGCACCACTGCGGCGTCCGTCTGCCGTAGTCGATTGTTCAATGCAGCAAAGAGATCGTGGGCGATTTGCACGGCCGGCCTAACACCGCGCGGCAGCAACGGGATGGCCAGTGCTGCGGCCGCCAGATCCGCATCAATGTCCAACACCAGGCGCAACTTGGTGGGCTCATCGAGGCCGGAGGGATCCACTCCCGGAAAATAGGCGCGGTCCAGGGCATCGGCGTCGGCGTCGAGATCTCGCAGGAAGTTCACCTTCTGGAACGCGGCACCCAGCCGTCGGGCTCCTGAGATCAGTTGCTCCCGATTGTCCTCGGGGGGGCCGCCGTCGCCGAAGAAGGCATGCAGGCACATGAGGCCCACCACTTCTGCGGAGCCGTAAACATACTCCTTGAAGGACTCATCGTCATGGACGCTGCGGCTCAGATCCGTACGCATGGAGATGAAGAACGGCGAGACGACGCTGTGCGGAATACCGGTGCGTCGCGCAACGTCCGCAAAGGCGTGGACCACCAGGTTCTCGCTGAACCCCTCCTGCGTTGCAACCATCACGTCGGCCTCCAGCGCGTCGAGGCGAAAGGCGGCGCGGGAGAGGTCCAGCCCCGCCCCCTCGGCGGCCCCGTCAACTATCTCGTCGGCCACCCGCACCAACGCGTAGACGCTGGAGATGTCGCGTCGGACACTGGGCGGCAGCAGTCGCGTGGCCATGGCGAAGGACGTCGAGTACCCGCGGATGACCTCGGCCGCGCAGGCGTGAGCGCACCGCGTGTAGCGCTCCGTACTGGCCAGCGCCGCAGCAGGGATCACCGGGCCCGCCCCATCATGGCTTCCATCAGTTCGTTCATCTCGGTCCGCAACTCCTGCGGGACGCCCACCTCATCCAGCGACGCGAACGCATGGGTGAGCAACGCATCAGCGCGCGCCATCGCGAGTTCGCGCGCGCCGCAGGCCAACAGCTCACGCCTCAGCTGGGCGATTCCGTGGACGTTGAGCGTGCCAGATCGCAGTGCATCGATCCGGGGCCAGTTGGCCGTGCCCCTTGCCGCAGTGATCACCGCAGTCTCGCGGTGGTTCTCCAGATCGGAGGCAATTTCGCGGCCCAGCACCGTGTCATGCTCGAAGGCACCCAGCACGTCGTCCACAATTTGGTAGGCGGCGCCCATGTCGCGGGCAGCTGACCGAAGGGCAGCAACATGTGCGGGCGGGGCACCAGCCAGGAGAGCACCCAGCACAAGAGGCGTCTCGAAGGAGTAGACGGCCGTCTTCAGGTGGGCTGCCGTATGCATGTCCGCATCGCTCGGCCCGGCACCGGGCCAGGAATGGACCACGTCCAGGTACTCCCCCACCGCGGAGGCCACGAGCGCCTCGTCCATGAGTTCGCAGACCTCGTCGCGTACCGCCAACGGCGCGCGGTGCACGAGCTTGAAGACGGTTGCCAGCGCCAGATCTCCCGCGATGATCGCGATCCCCTTGGCATCGGTTCTTCCAGCGACGTGATCAACACGCTGGCCGGAATGCCTGGCGTGCAATGCCGCGAATTCTCCCGCCACGTTGGGGCGGCCCCGTCTGGTCAGGTCATCATCGATCACGTCGTCATGGATGACCAGTGTGGTGTGAAGCAACTCCAGTGCCACTGAAACTCGACACGCTTCTTGATCCAATGTGGCGCCATAGGCGTCAACCACGGCACCCAGAAGTCGGGGACGGACAAGTTTTCCGCCGAGAGCAGCTCGCGACAGCGCCTCGCCCATGGCTGCTGCGTCCCTGTGCATGGCACGCATGCGGTGAGTCAGATCCGTCAGGACCGATGACAGCTCGTTCTCCACATCGCGCAACCACCCGCGCAACAGAGCCGGATCGGTGTCGGCAAGCGTCCCCATGACGTCATTGAACACCATGAACCTTTCGACTGTCGAAGCACCCTCGCTCATGGCCAGGCAGGTACATCCGCTGCAACACCGTTGAGCGGCAGGGAGTCATCCTCCAGTCGCTCGCGTGCGCGCCGCGCGGCGTCGGTGAGGTCGGCCATCATCATGATGAGTCTCTCCTGATCCTCGGGCGTGTAGCTCAGGACGCGTTCCATGATCTCTTCGGAGAGCGCCATGAACATGCACCGCCCCATCCGTCGCGCTTCGTCCGTGGCATGCAGTTCGACGGTACGGCCGTCATTCGTTGCTTTCTCACGCCGCAACAGCCCGTGTCCCACGAGTCTGTCCACCAGCGCAGTGGTGGCAGCCGGCGACAGGACCAGGCGGCGACGCAGCGCCCCCGGCGTCAGGATCTGTCCCTGCTTCGACGCCTCCACAACGGCGCTGAGCGCATGCACGTCGTTGTGCCCCAGGCCCGCCAGCCGACGGCTCACCTCCATGTAGCGCTCCGCCTCCACCGTGAACGCCTGCAGCACCTGCAGGGGCCCACGTGGGGGCCTGTCACGAGTAGGCATGCCAACCATTCTAGTTGGCCGCCCCCAACGTGTCCTGCGCGACTGCTGATCCGCTTCACGCATGAGCCGCCCGCCGGGGCGCCATCACGTGCTAGACATCATCCATGGGCGTTCCCATCGTCAGGGCTCGTGGGGTGGTCATCCCGCAGCAGAGCCCTGCGGCCATGGGTCGTCGGCTGGTTGGCTATGGCATCTCACTCCTGGCAGTTCTCGGCATCACTGTGGCCTCCGGTGACATCGTCGGGCCCCACTACCCGGCCCTGATGCGGTGGGGAATCGCCCTCTGCTTGCTTGCGCAGATCCTGATTGTCGTGGATTGCCTGCGCCCCGCTGCTTCCCCGCGGATTCCACGAACATGGCTGTGGCCCGTCTCTGTGATTTCAACTCTTGGGCTGCTCGGGATAGTGGTGGGTCTCCTGAGCGCACCAGCACCATGGCCCGGCCTTGAGTGGCGCACCAACATCTGGTTTGGGCCCGTCCTGCAGTACTTCATCCTTCTGCATGGACGGCGTCGTGGGGCATGGTTGCCGTTCGTTGTCATCGGCCTGTCCGGATGGATCGCGGTGATCGCGCTGCACCAGTTGGACTGGCGCATCCAGGTGCTGGATCTGGTGTTCACACTGACCCCCATGGCAACACTGGGAATCGGCGGCGCCTGCATCACCAATCTGCTGCTGGAACTGCGGCTCAGTCAGCTGAGTCGCCTCCAGGACGAGCAGGAGGCGCGTCGAGGCGAGATGCGGGAGCAGGAAAGACGAGCGCGTATTCGCCTGGCCCACGATTCCCTCCTTCACAGTCTTCAACGGTTGTCCCGCGGCTGGGCGCGGCTGTCAGCCACGGAGCTGAGATCGGTTGCCGGAGTGGCCCTGACTGAACTGCATCGCAGTTCGGAAGGCCTCGACGACGGCACGTGGGTGGCTTTGCGGCCCGCCCTCGAGGCGGCGCTGGCGGACCAGGGGTGCACAATCCTGTGGCGGGGCGGGGCGGTCCTTGCTCCCGGGGACGTCAGCGAAGCAATCGTCGGCGCAGCCCGGGAGGCAGTCCGCAACGTTGTCAAACATGCTCGGGGCTCGGCGACCCTGCACATTTCCAGGGCCGGGAGCGGGTGCCGCGTGACGATCACCGACGATGGTGCAGGCTTCGATCCGGCCCTGCCGACGGACCGGCTGGGCATTGCGGAGTCCATGGTGGCCCGCATGGCTGCCGTGGGTGGCAGCGCAGACATTGCATCAGGTGAACTGGGCACTTCTGTGAATCTGGAATGGTCTGCCGAGCCCTTCGACGCCGTCGAGCCCTTCGGACCGATGGCACGCACGCTGATCAGTTGGCTGCCCGTACCCGTTCTGGTGGCGAGTCTCATTCACGTCAGCGTGTTTGAGGTGGGCCCAAGCGCCCTGGGAGTGGCCGCCATCTGGACGGGAACAGCGATTGTTGCTGTCCTGGGAATGCGTCGGCTTCGGTCCCACGGCCTGACCGGATGGCAGCCGTGGGCGCTGACAGCGCTCTCGATGGCGTTGCTGGCGGCGAACTACGCATGGATCTCGCCGGTGGGCACCAACGGATACCACGTGTGGACCCCGTCGCTGGCGGGTGCCCTCATGGTCCTCGCTCTTCCGGGACGCAAGCTGGGCCAGGCC
>CBDTVQ010000099.1:0-7160 GCA_965364045.1 uncultured Tessaracoccus sp.
GTCTCGACGCCGTAGCGCTCCTCCCAGTCATCCGTCATGTCCCGAAGACGCTCGACGAGTTCGGCCGTGGCCGGATCATCAGAGGCGGTGGTGGGGATGATCTGGATGAGGCCGGTATCGGCATTCTGGTTGGGGGTGGCCAGCGGTACCGAGGCCACGCCGTCGATGTCCTCGATGTCGCTCTTCAGCGAGTTCATGAGGCCAAGTGGATCGGTGGAGCCGATGATGTCGGCTGTCACGACGAGCGGGCCGTTGAAACCGGGGCCGAAGTACTCGTCGATGAGGTCGTAGGCAATGCGGTCCTGAGCATCTGCCTCGTGCTGGCCGGAGTTGGGCAGCGAAAGCTGGAGATCGACGGTGGGAATGCTGAGCGCACCCAGGCCCAGGACCACCACGGCGATCGTGATGATGGGATGGCTGGTGGTGAGGTTGACCCACCATGCGAAGGCGCCGCCCTTCTTCGTCGGCTCTGCCATCTCGGCGTCGCCATGCTCGGCGACGGCGGCCTTCTTGGCCCTGCGGGACACCTTCACCTTGGGGCGCATGCGCTCCCCCAGCAACCCCATCAGGGCAGGCAGCAGCGTGATGGCGATGACGACGGCGAAGGCCACGGTGAGTGCGGCGAAAACACCCATGGTGGTGAGGAATGGAATACCGGCCACGCCGAGGCCCAGCAGTGCGATGAAGACGGTGAGTCCGGCGAAGATGACTGCGGAGCCTGCGGTGCCGACGGCGCGCCCCGTCGACTCCTCGGGTTCCATGCCGGCGCTGAGCTGGTCGCGGTGGCGGGACAGTACGAACAGTGCGTAGTCGATGCCCACGGCCAGACCCAACATCACTGCCAGCAGTGGGGCGACGGAGCTGACCACGGAGAAGCTGGTGACCAGCAGCAGGATGGACATGGAGATGGCGACGCCAATGAGGGCCGTCAGGATGGGCAGGCCTGCTGCAACGAGGGATCCCAGCACCAGGAACAGCACGACGAGCGCCACGAGCAGTCCCGCCCCCTCTGTGACGCTGAGACTGGGCAGTTCGATGTTGAAGGCCTCGCCGCCCATGTGGACCTCCGAGCCGTCTGGAAGTGCGTCCTCGAGGCGCTCTCCTGCGGCGGTGATGTCCTCCAACTGCTCGGTGGTGGGGCCGTCCTCCACGTCCAGGTTCACCTGCACAATGGCGGCGGTGTTGTCATCGTTGATGAGCCCGCTGACCAGTTCGTTCCATGGCGAGGTGGCCGCGTCCACTGTGTCGAGATCCTCGAACTGGCTGAGGTTGTCCTCCACACTGGTTTTGAGCTCATTGATGCTCGTGCCCTCGGGCGCGATGACGATGGCGCTCGCACTCAGTGCAGCACCCTCGGGGAACGTCATCTGGAGCTTGTCCAGGGCTTCCTGGGACGAGGAGCCCGGAATGCGGAATTCGTCATCGAAGTCCCCCATGAGCAGGACGCCGGATGTTCCCACGAGCGCGAGGAGCGCGATCCACAGCCCTATGACCTTCCAACTGTTGCGGAAGCACCAACGGCCAAGGGCGTACAACTGTGCGGACATCAAATCCTCAGGGTTTTCGATACAGGAGTGAATCCAAAAGCATACAGTTGTGTATCCGGGACCCCAAACGACCTGCGCGGCCCCGGATACGCATTCGTATCCTTGGATGACCTAGGCTCGCCCAGTACCCCCGCCTGTGAAGGAACCATGACTGACACCACACCCCGCCGAGAGCAGACACGCATGCGTCTGGTGGAGGCCGCCATCGACGAGTTCGCCGTCCGTGGCCTCGACGCCACCAGCGTCGAGCAGCTGTGTGAGGCGGCCGGCTTCTCGCGCGGAGCGTTCTACTCAAACTTCGCCACGAAGGACGACCTCTGCATCGCGATCATGGAGTTCCACCGGGACCAGGTGCTGGCTGGCCTCTCGCAGGTCTTCACCAATCTCCCGCAGGATGCAGGCGTGGAGTGGGTCACCGGAGAGGCGCTCAGCGAGTTCTTCCACATAGTGGCCCCCACCGAGCACTTCCAGCGAACGCTGGTGGAGATCAGGCTGCGCTCCACCCGTAGCCCCGAGCTCGCCGGGCGCGTGGAGCAGGTGAGTGAGGAGATCCGCCCTGGGATGCACAGCTTCATCGACGGACTCGCGGACCAGCTGGGAATCGAGTTCCGGCTCACCACCGCGCAGCTGCTCGACGTGCTCGAATCACTGTTCTTCTACGACATGAGCTCGGCGCGGACCGATGTGCGTGATGTGATCGGACCAGTGGCCCTCGCTCTGTCCCAACCCAAGGAGACCTGATTCATGGCTGACATCCAGCAACTCGTCACGGCCGGCAACCACGACCCCGAAGGACCGCCCAACCACGAGAACAACGTGTGGCTCATCGGGGACACCAAAGAGGTACTCGTCATCGATCCGGCCCACGATGCCACGGGTGTCGCCGACGCCGTCGGTGACCGGCGTGTGGTGGCCGTCGTTCTGACCCATGGTCACTGGGATCACGTGCGCGCTGCCCGCGATTTCGCCGCCCTGGTGAACGATCCGCCCGTCTATCTCTCTCCCGAGGATCGCTTCCTCTGGGTCGAGAGCCACGGCGACGCACCCTTCGAGCCGCTCCTCGAGGACAAGAAGTTCGACGTCGGCGGCACCTCGCTCACCGTCCACGGAACACCGGGCCACACTCCCGGCTCCATGAGTCTGTACTGCAAGGACCTCCGCGCTGTGTTCACGGGCGACACGCTCTTCCAGGGCGGCCCGGGCGCGACGCGCTGGGACTACTCCAGCTTCCCCCGCATCATCTCCTCCATCCAGACACAGCTGTTCACGCTGCCGGAAGACACGGTCATTCACACCGGCCACGGCCCGTCCACCTCCGTCGCAGCCGAGTGCGATCAGCTGCAGGAGTGGATGGATCGCGGTTGGTGACCCGGCGTTTCGTTTCGGGAACATCTCGGTGGGCAGACCAACCGAGATGGTCCCGAAACTGATGACCTCGGATCAGGTATCCCGCCCGCAACCTCTGGCCGGCCGTCCGGCCTAGTATGAGCGCATGAGCGACAGGGAAGAGCGAGCTGCCGACGCCCGACGGCGGGTGGAGCTGGGCGAGCAGGCCGCACGCCGCGAAGCCCGAGCTGCACAGATCATGATCGATGAGTTCATCGAGAAGGCCCACGCCCAGGGACTGTCTCCGGTGCCCCTGAAGGCCATCACCCTGGACGGCCACGCGGTCAAGACGGACAAGACTGGCTGGTACATCCGGCAGAACAAGTCCATCGCCATCGACGTCGATGGCGGCTATCACTCCCTCACCGTCCCCGGCGGCTGGATGGAACGCTTCAAGGGAGTGAAGTTGCAAGGCGACCAACCCTCCCTCAGCGTCGGCAAGGGTGGACGCGACGGCGAGACCGGCACACTCAAGGAATTTCTTGGCTGGGTGCTGGCGGGACAGGTTCCTCAGAATTGAGGATGTCCACAGAGTTGTGCACTCTGTGGACAACTCGTCGAACGATCCTTCCACATCTTCCGCAGGAACGTCGGGATGTAGTCAAGCCGCTGTGTGGAAACATTGGCCAGTTGTCCACAGATCTGCCAGAGCGTCCATCCCGTGCTCAATCCGCACCATATATTGCGAGGTCCAGGAGGTGAGCCATGCTTCGCGACCACCAGCCAGCCAAGGCCGACATCACACCGCCACCGTCACCCCGGCCAGATGCCGTTCATCTTCGCGCGCGTCGGAGTCCCCGGCTCATCGCGGTTGGCGTGCTCGCCATCGTTCTTGGCGCTCTGGGTGCCGCGTCCCTCTACTCACTGAACACCAACCTCGTCAACGTCGTCGTCATGACGCGCGACGTGGTCCGCGGAGACGTGATTGAGGTTGCTGACCTGGCCGTGGCAGACATACCAGCCAGTCTGCAGGTGGACACGAGCCCAGCGAGTGCGCTCGAGGACATGATTGGAGAGAGGGCACTCAGTGACCTTCCTGCCGGTTCATTCCCACTCAAACGACACGTGGGTGATGAACCTGTTCCGCCGGGAAAGTCACTCATTGGAATACGGCTGACCCCTGGCCGCCTGCCCACTGCTGCCCTGCCACCTGGGACCCGTATCCAGCTGATCAGCCTCGCCGAGGACGATGACACCGTGGTCGATGCCCTGATGGCCTCCAGTCCTGTTCCTCTCGACGATGGTTCGGGACACCTCCTGGACGTCACGGTGTCCAATGATGTCGCTGCTGCCATCGCGTCCTTGGCAGCAACGGACCAGCTCGTGCTCATCTCGGTGGGTGACGACTGATGGCCACCATTGTCTGCGCCAGCGCCGCCGGATCACCCGGTGTCACGACCACAGCCCTCGGGCTTGCACTCACCTGGTCGCGCGACGTGTTGCTCGCCGATTGCGACCGCGACCCCTCCCAGGCCATCCAGGCCGGATACCTGCGGGGCATGGATCATGGCGGTCGGGGCCTCGCAGCACTGGCGCGGCTCCACCGGGAGAATCGGGCCCTCGCCCCGGACCTGTGGCGACACACCGTTCCCCTGGTCCAGTGGGGCGAGGAGCAGAGACGCTTTCTTCCGGGTTTCTCCCAGCCAGCAACCGTTCGGCTCTTCGACAATGTCTGGCCGGAGCTCGCTGATGCCTTCTCGGCCCTTGATGAGCGGGGTGTGGATGTCATCATCGACGCTGGCCGCATCGGACGCGACGGACTCCCCCTGCCCCTGCTGGCGCAGGCCGATGCTGTCTGCATCCTCACGCACACGAGCCTGCGAGCACTGGCAGCCACCCGGCTGCACCTTCCACTGGTCGCGGAACAACTGGATCAGTTGCCCGTCGCACCGGCGATGGGGCTCGTACTGGTGGGCCCCAACAAGCCCTACTCAAGCAGCGAGATCGCCGCACAGTTCGGAACTCCCTGCTGGGCGGAACTGGAACGCAACACCAAGCTTGCGTCCGTGCTCTCCGACGGCGCCCCAGAGCCCAAGAAATTTCACAGCAGCTCGCTGATGAATCAATACCGAGCCATGGCATCCCGGCTCCGCGAGCGGGCCAGCAATGGAGCTGAGCTGGTACGGACCAGGACTGCGAGGACGGCGGAGCATGTCTAGTCCGGCGTCACAGCTCCCCAGTCTCGGTGGTGCATTCAGCACGCTCGCAGCGTCGGACTGGCATCCACCCAGCACGCCCCGCCGGGATGCAGAAGCCGCCCTCCCGCTCTCCACGATCATCGAGGTGGACTGGCAACTCGTCGTGGCACTTCGACGGACGGCGGCCGAGCAGATCGGCCTTGCCAGCGACCGGTGGAGAGAAGACCGGGATGCACCGATGCCACCGGAGGATCGACGCGTTCAGGGCCGCTCCATCATCCGTTCCGTTGTACACAATCACGCCGAACGTCTGGGCGATCTCGGCGAGGCACTCTGGCCGCTGGAGCTGGAGAACCGCTACGCCAATGCGGTGGAGAATGCCATCTTCGGTTTCGGACGGCTGCAACCCCTGTTCGACATTCCGACGGCTGAGAACATCGAGATCCATGGCTGGGATTCGGTCATGGTGCAGTACGGGGACGGAAGCCGTCGCCCCCATCCTCCGGTGGCCGATTCAGATGAAGAATTGATCGACGCCATCCGGTTCCTCGGCGAGACCGCCGCAGCCCCTCGCCCCTTCGATGACGCACACCCGTCCATGACCGTCGCGCTTGGCGATCGTTTCCGGCTACACGCCATGGGTTTCTCCATCACGCACCGCCCCAGCATCGCCATCAGGCAGCACATCCTCACCGAGGTCAATCTCTCAGATCTCGCCGAGGACGGAATCCTCCCGCAGCCGCTCGCCCGGCTGCTCCAGTCAGCAGTGATGGCCCGCAAATCAATCGTGATTTCCGGAGACCAGGGGGCAGGGAAGACAACATTGCTGCGCGCCCTGATAGCTGCCATCCATCCAGGCGAGCGCTTCGGCACCATCGAAACGGACTACGAGCTTCTCACCCACCTCCAACGAGGACGGCGCAATGTGGTTGCCCTGCAAGCGAGGATCGGGCTCGGGGAGAGCACTGCAGGCAGAGACATCGGGTCGTGGAGTGTCGCAGACCTGATTCCTGAGGCGCTTCGCCAGAACTTGTCCCGATTGATCATCGGTGAGGTCCGGGGCGCTGAAGCAGGCGCAATGTTCGAGGCGATGCAGACAGGAGCAGGCACTCTCAGTACGACACATTCACACTCCGCCAGCTCAACCATCGACCGGCTGGCATCCCGGGTGGCCCAGGGCGGGGTGTTGACGGTGGACGAAGCCATGCGCCAGATCGCCCACAACATCACCTTCATCGTGCACATCAGTCTGGAGGACGATTCATGGCGTGGAGGGCTTCGGCGGCGTCGTGTCAGCGAAGTGCGTCAGCTCACCGGCGCCATTGAGAACGGGCGACCCACCACCCATCTTGTGTACCGGGCACCCACCCCACTGCATGGCGAACTGTTTCACCCCGAGGCAGAAATGGCTGCTGAGCTCGCACCGTTTGAGACGGGTCTGTCATGGGATCAGTGATCGCCGGCTCCCTCGGGGCGCTGCTCGCGCTGGGGGTGTTGCTCCTGATTTCCGGGCTGCGACGCTCCGAACGCGGGTTGTCCACAGGGCGAGCCACAGGGCTGTGGAAACGCTTGGACAACCTCTGGTCCTCCTGGTCTCCTGTTCGGCGGCTATGGGTTCTTGCTTCCTTCGCCCTCGGCATGGTGATTGCCGTCACCACTGGATGGCTGATCGCCATTGTGCTCGTCCCGGCCGCGACCCTCGGCGTCCCCGCACTGCTCTCGGAACCACCCCAACACGAGATTGCGACCTTGGCCGGGTTGGATCGATGGGTCCGGTTGTTGGCGCCATCCATCGCCACGGGGAAGTCGATCAGGGACGCCATTCTCTCGACCCGCGCCCAGGCTCCTGCCGTTCTGAGTAAGCCTGTCACAAGGATGGTGACCCGCATTGATCAGGGCTGGACCACCAAGGAAGCGTTGCTGGCCATGGCCGATGACCTGTCTTCGGCGGATGCAGACGCAGTGCTTGCCGCACTCGCCATCTCGTCCACGAAGGGTGGGGTCGGGACCCGAACGACGTTGACTGCACTGTCTGAGAACACCCAGGAGCGATTGCATGCTCTGCGTGAAATCTCATCCGAGCGTGCCA
>CBDTVQ010000100.1:0-7046 GCA_965364045.1 uncultured Tessaracoccus sp.
CTATGCGGTGATCTCGGCCCGCGGCCTCAAGGCCGCCCTGCTGTGTCCCGACGGCTTCGGCAAACTCCTGGCGGGCGGGCTGGCATTCGTCTTTTCCCTACAGGTGTTCGCCATCATCGGCGGGATCACCCGCCTTCTGCCCCTCACCGGCCTGACAACGCCCTTCATGTCCCAGGGTGGCTCGTCCATGGTTGCCAACTGGATGATCATCGGCATCCTGATGGTGATCTCGCACCGCGCACGGATGCCACAGGTGGCCACCGCCACACCACAGGAACTGATCACCCCAGACGATGCGACGTCGGTGATCAGTCGATGAACGGCCCACTGCGCAAGGTCAGCATCTTCGTTGCCCTCATGATGGCCGCACTCCTGCTGAACGTCACGTGGATCTCCGTGGTGCGCACTGACGATCTCAACGCAGAACCCCGCAACCGTCGCGTCCGGGATGCCGAATTCGCCAGCGACCGTGGCGCGATCCTGGTGGGCAACACACCCATCGCCATCACCAACCCCGCCGAGGGCAGCTTCCCATTCGTGCGTACCTACCCCGAGGGATCCACATGGTCCTCGGTGACCGGCTGGTACTCCTACGACTACGCACGCAGCGAACTGGAGAGCGAATACAACGAGGAACTGTCCGGGACCGGCTCCATCCAGGCTGTCAGCCGCATCATCGATCTGCTGGTGGGACGGACCCGTCAGGGCGCCAACCTCTCGACGACGCTTGATCCGGCGGCCCAGGCCGCCGCCGTCAAAGCCCTCGGCAGCAAACAAGGCGCAGCGATCGCCATGAACTGGGAATCCGGGGAGATTCTGGCGCTGGCGTCCACCCCCACCTACGATCCCAACCGCCTCTCCACATTGGACCTCACCGAGGGGCGGGTCGCCTGGGACGAACTGCTGAACGCCACGGATGAACCCCTCAAGAACCGGGCCGTGCGCGAGGTCTTCCCCCCGGGGTCCACCTTCAAACTGGTGACCGCCGCCGCAGCTCTGGAGAGCGGGATGCTGCCCTCCACCGAACTCGCCGCGCCCCAGTCCCTGCAGCTCCCCAATTCGTCGCGTTCCATGGGCAACTCCACCAACTGCGGCGGCACCACCGTGACGCTGGAGCAGGCACTGATCACCTCCTGCAACACGGCTTTCGGCTCGCTCGGCATGGAGTTGGGCGGGGAGAAGCTCCGTGCCACATCGGAGGCCTTCGGCTTCAACTCACCGTCCCTCATCGACCTTCCATCAGCAGCCAGCCGGTTCCCCATCGAACTCGACGAGGCCCAAACGGCCCTCTCGGCAATCGGCCAGTTCGACGTCGCGGCCTCGCCCCTGCAGATGTTGCAGGTGACCGCGGCCATCGCCAACGACGGCCACATGATGCAGCCACACGTGGTGCGCACGGTCACCGGTGCGGACCTGAAGGTGATTCGCTCCACCGAGCCGCATGAGTTGGGCAGCCCGCTGACCGAGGCCAACGCCCAACTGATGCAGCAGATGATGGAATCGGTGGTCAGCGACGGCACCGGCCGCCCCGCTCGGGTGGATGGCATGACCATTGGCGGAAAGACCGGCACGGCCCAATCAGATCCCGATCGCCCGCCATACGCATGGTTCGTTGGATACGCCAAGGACCCCAAGGTGGCCGTGGTGGCATTCGTGCAGAGCGCCGACGTGGAGCGCGACGACATCTCCGGCGGCCGCGTGGCCGCACCCATTTTCACGGCGATTCTGAAGGCACTGCGATGACCACTCTTAACCGAACCGATGCAACGTGCCCCACAATGGGCTCTGTCCGACCGAAAGGAACCATTCGATGACTCAGCGTGGAACGCTGCTCGGAGGACGCTACGAGCTCGACCAGATCATTGGGCGAGGTGGCATGGCCGAGGTGTGGCGCGCGCGCGACACACGTCTCGCCCGCGACGTCGCCGTCAAGAGGTTGCGCATAGACCTCGCGAGTGACCCCACCTTCCAGGCCCGCTTCCGCAAGGAGGCGCAGTCTGCGGCCGGTCTGAACCACCCCAACATCGTGGCCGTGTACGACACCGGCGAGGAACTCGACCCGTCGTCGCAGGTCTCGGTGCCCTACATCGTCATGGAACTCGTGGAGGGGGTGACGCTGCGCGACGTGCTGCGCGACGGTCGCAAGATCCTGCCCGAGCGTGCCCTGGAGTTCACCGCTGGCGTCCTCGACGCCCTGGACTACAGCCACCGCGCCGGCATCATCCACCGCGACATCAAGCCGGCCAACGTCATGCTGACACCCGAAGGTGCCGTGAAAGTCATGGACTTCGGCATCGCCCGCGCCGTTGCCGACACGTCGGCGACGATGACGCAGACGGCTGCCGTCATCGGCACCGCGCAGTACCTGTCGCCCGAGCAGGCCCGGGGCGAGAAGGTGGATCAGCGCTCAGACCTGTACTCCGTCGGCTGTCTTCTCTACGAACTGTTGGTCTCCGAGCCGCCCTTCAAGGGCGACTCCCCCGTGAGCGTGGCCTACCAGCATGTGCGGGAGGCCCCCGTGCCCCCCAGCCATGTGGATCCCGAGGTCGGCGCGGACATGGACACCGTCACGCTCAAGGCACTCGCAAAGAGCGCCGATGACCGGTACCAGGACGCACGCGAGATGCGTGCCGATGTCCTGCGCGCCATGAACCATCAGAAGGTCCACGCCGTCGTCGTGGGTCCGGGCGCCAATGATCCGACCACCGTCATGGCCTCCGAGAACGAGACCACGGCCCGCAGGGCGGCAGTTACCCCCGCCCCAACCGCTGTGGCCATGCAGGCCTCTCCCGCCGAGATCGAGGAGGAGGAGAAGAAGAAGTCGCGCGGACCACTGGTGGTGCTTCTCGTGCTCGCCGGCCTCCTGCTCGTGGGCATGGTGGTGGCGATCGCCATGATCCTGAATCCCGGCGTCGAGCCGCCGGAGATGGTGCCCGTCCCGGCTGTCACCGGCGTTGAGCAGGCGAGCGCGGAGAACACGATCACGAACGCCAGACTTGTTCCCGAGGTCACGGAGGTCGTTGGCACGGAGGAGGACAAGGGGAAGGTGCTCAAACAGACACCACCTGCCGGTGAAGAGGTGGAGGTGAACAGCACAGTGGTGCTGGAGGTCAGCCTTGGGCCTGACACCAAGGTGATCCCCACCATCATCGGCCTCACCGAGGCTGAGGCGAAGCGCACACTCAGCGATGCGGGCTTCAACAACGTCGATTCCGAGGACGCAGACCCGGCAGACGAGGATCCCACCGCCAAGGCGGGCACCGTCACCGACTCCACACCGCAAGAGGGCGGGGACGTGGACCCGGAAGGTCTGGTGACCATTACCATCGCGACGGGAAACTCCATCGTTCCAACATTGACAGACGCCACTGAGGACGGGGTCAAGGACTTGGCAAAGGCGGCGGGCTTCGACTCGATTGACATCAAGACTGAGGAGACGAATGAAGCTGAGCCTGGCATCGTCTTCAGGCAGGATCCCGAAGCAGGGACCCCTTTCGCCCGTAGCGACACCATCACGGTCTATGTGGCAAAAGTCACAGAAAGGCTGGTGCCAAACCTCCTCGGGTTCACCGAGGCTGAAGCCAAGGATCTGGCCAAGAAGGCGGGCTTCGACTCGCTTGACATCAGGACAGAGGAAACAGTTGACACGGATCCCGGCAAAGTTGTGCGGCAGGACCCCGAAGCCGGGAACGCTTTGGCAGGCAGCGAAACCATCACGATCTGGTTGGCCGAGGCCGCGGCGGTCACGGAATTGAAGGTGCCAAATCTTCGCGGCTACACCGAGCCCGAGGCCAAGGGCGTGTTGACGGATGCCGGGTTCACCGCTGAACCAACCATCACCATGGTCAAGACGGATGAAGAGGTACCGGGCATAGTGTTCGCGCAGTCCCCAGCGGCCAACAGTTCGTTGGAGCCTGCGGGCGCCATCGAAATTCGGATTGCAGTGGAACCATAAGGTGGGTGAAAGAGCTTAAGCCCGCACCGGCCGCTGACCCTGTGGACCCGCCCAAAGACGAATGAGCCGTCAGCTGAGGGCGGTCTCCACCAGCGGCGACATGCCGACGGCCCGAGACGGGGCGTCGGCATCGCCGCAATCGGCGAGCCAGTTCGCGAGCATCTGGTAGCCGCCTTCGCTCAGCACTGATTCTGGATGGAACTGCACCGCCTCCATGGGCCAGGTGCGATGCCGCACTGCCATGATGACGCCGGTTTCGGTGCGCGCCGTGACCTCGAGGTCCTCCGGCATCGTGGAGGGCTCGATGGCCAGGGAGTGGTAGCGCGTCGAACTGACGGGCGAGGCCAAACCACGGAAGACTCCCCGGCCGTCGTGGAAGACATCCGAGACCTTGCCGTGGAGCAGCTCTGGAGCCCTCTCCACCACTCCCCCAAGCGCTACGCCCATCACCTGCAAACCCAGGCACACACCAAACAGGGGAACGCGACCGCCGATCTCGTGCACCACGTCGATGCACACCCCGGCTCGTTCCGGGGTTCCCGGTCCGGGCGAGATCAGGACACCGTCGAATGGGGCATGCCACTCGGTCGCTGAGAACCTCGCATCGTCGTTGCGCCACACGTCCACGTGGGCACCGAGCTGGGCCAGGTAGGACACGATGTTGTAGACGAATGAGTCGTAGTTGTCGATCACGAGAATGCGTGGCACGCCTGCATTGTCGCACTTCTTGCAGGAGCCTCCTCCATTTCACCCTCTGGCAGCTGCCGCCATCTGGCGAGCGCCTCTTCCTTCGCACTTTCCGGACGACGCCAGCGATTCTGCCGCACGTCACCCCCAGCGAAGATGGCCCCTGACGCACTGGGCACGTCAGTGGTTTTCTTCGTTTACGGTGGCGCAGGAGTCGGCATCCGGGTCCAGCCGCCCGAAATGGCAGCCCAGGACCGGGTGGGGCTGGTTCAGCGGGTCCGCTCGGCCTGGCGCAGGCCGATGGCACCGCTGAAGGCCGGGGCATCCAGGGTCGTGACGCGTTCGAAGGCGTAACCCAGACCGTAGGCAGCCACATACTGCCGATAGATGGCCACTTGTTCGGAGAGTTCGACGGCCTTCTCCATGCCGTCGGTGTCCCCGATGGCTTCGATGACGTAGGGAGGTGCGTACGGCACACCGTGCAGCACGACGGAGTTGCCCACACACTTGATGCCGGTGGTGGCCACCACCCGCTGTCCCTGGATCGTCATCGCTTCGGCACCGCCGCTCCACATGGCGTTGACCACGGCCTGGATGTCCTGCTGATGCACGATCAGTGCGTCGTCGTGCACGCCCGCCGGCTTCACCTCCAGTGGGGCGTCGTCCAGAGCCACCCGGATCCCGGGACCGCTGACAGCCACCGTGGAGGCATCCAGTCCAGCCTGCTGTAGCGCATCAGTCATCCTCGACCCGCCCTGCATACGGGAGGTCAACTCGTCCACCTCGGCGCGCAGCTCATCAGTGGTGATGCGAAGCTCCTCGTTGCGATCCGCTTGGGTGGCCACGAGTTGTCGAACGCTGTCAGCGCGATCCGAGCGCAGGTCCGTGCCGCGCGCATTGATGGCACTCACCGTGATCATGAGTCCGGCCAGGACGCAGATCCCCAAGGTGACGAGGCGACCACGCACCGAGCGTGGAGCACCCCCGGCGCGCGTCGACGCCCGCGATGCGTGCGCCGTGAAGCGCGCCAGAGCGTTGCCCATCTGCACAGCTTAACCCGCTTGATACCCGTCCGGATGCTGAGGTTTGGGGCTCGCTGGATTACTCTTCTGAGTGCCAACGAAGGAGGACCAGTGGCAGAGTCCAGGGTACGCAAGAAGGCCAAGGCCAAGAAGCAGCACAAGCAGTCGATTGAAGGTTCCGAACAGCGCAGCAGAATGGAACGCATCAAGGGCGCACCGCGTCCATGGGTGCCTTGGGTATTCGTGCCCGTCTTCCTTCTCGGAGTGCTCTGGCTCGTTGTCTGGAACCTTGCCGGCAGCATGATCGCTCCCATGGCTGCCATCGGCAACTGGAACGTGGGCATCGGTCTTGTGCTGATCGTGGCCGGGTTCTCACTGATGACTCTGTGGAAGTGACTGCACCCTCCACCCGTCCCCTCGAGGGCATCTCCTTTCACGCCGTGGTCTTTGACCTCGACGGGACGCTGATCGATTCACATGTGGCGATGATCCGCTCCTACGAGCGGTGGGCAGACGAGTACAACATCTCCCTGGACCGCATGCCAGCACTGCTGGGCATGCCGAGCGCTGCCGTCTCCGCCGCCTTGCTGCCCCCAGAGGACGTCGAGTCCGCCACCGAACGCATCGAGGTGTTGGAAGTGACCGACACCGAGGGTGTTGTGGCCCTGCCCGGCGCCATGGCAGCGCTGGATCTACTGCCACGGGAACGCGTGGCCATCGCCACGTCCTGCACTGACGATCTGATGCGCGCTCGCATGGAGGCAGCCGGGCTGCCCTTTCCCGACGTGATCGTGACGCGGGACCAGGTGTCCGAGGGCAAGCCAGCCCCCGACAGCTTCCTTCTGGCGGCCGAGCGCCTCGGCGTGGAGCCATCCCGCATTCTCGTGGTCGAGGATGCACCGGCCGGGATTGCCGCCGCTCACGCCACCGGCTGTGCAGTGTTGGGCATCGCCTCCACCAAGCACCCGGAAGACCTCGCGGCTGACGCCGTGGTGACTGACCTCTCGGAGGTCACGTGGATCATCGACGCAGATGACCACATAGCAGTACGCCTGCACACCGCCTGACAGCTCTACGGGTCCACGGGTCTACGGGTCCACGGGTCCACGACACCAGATCTTGGTGTCCACTTGAGACCGTTTTCTCCTCCAAAAGCAGTAGATCGTCGGGATAATTGTCTGCTTCTGTCTGAAACATCTTGACACGGGGCGATTCGGAGGGCAGAATGTCCGTATGAGTCCGCAATGACCGCGAGCTCGGTCCGACACAGTTGTCACGGAAAGGTGGTGTGACATGTCCCTACCGGATGCCACACTGAACAAGAACATGGAAGGCACGAGCGTCCGAGCCCGTGTGCAGAAGTTCGGCGGGTATCTCGCCGG
>CBDTVQ010000101.1:0-6933 GCA_965364045.1 uncultured Tessaracoccus sp.
TAGGGCGAGCAGGAGACGTAGTCGAGACCGATCTCATCGAAGAAGTGCACGGACCTCGGGTCCCCGCCGTGCTCTCCACAGACCCCGAGCTTGAGATCGGGCCTGGTCTCCCGACCGGACTTCACAGCCATGCGCACCAGGGCGCCGACGCCGTCGATGTCCAAGGACTCGAATGGCGAGACCGGGAACACCCCCTGCTCGAGGTAGGTGGAGAAGAACGACGCCTCGACATCGTCTCGAGAGAAGCCCCAGGTCATCTGGGTCAGGTCGTTGGTACCAAAGGAGAAGAACTCCGCCGACTCTGCGATGTGACCGGCGGTCATGACCGCCCGCGGGAGCTCGATCATGGTGCCGATCTTGAACGGCACGTCGACCCCGGTCTGCTCGGCGACCTCCTTGGCGACCGCGACGATCTTGTCCTTGACCAGATCCAGCTCGCGCACTGAGGCGACCAGAGGAATCATTATTTCGGGCTCCGCCTTGCCGCCAGCCTGGATCCGTGCCGACGCGGCCTCGAGAAGCGCACGAGCCTGCATCGTGAACAATCCCGGGATCACGATGCCGAGGCGCACACCGCGAAGTCCGAGCATCGGGTTCGTCTCGTGGAGACGCTGCACAGCGGCGAGCAGCTTGCGCTGGCGCTTTTTGCGATACCCGTGGACATCGGCGACCGCCATCGCGACTGAGAGCTCGGTGAGGTTGGGCAGGAACTCGTGCAGGGGTGGGTCGATGAGTCGGATCGTGACGGGCAGCCCGTCCATCGCCTCGAAGATCGCGGAGAAGTCATCCCGCTGCAGGGGAAGCAGCTCACCCAGCGCGGCCGCTTGTTCTTCGTCGTTTTCGGCGACGATCAGGTTCTCCACCAACCGTCGGCGTTCGCCGAGGAACATGTGCTCGGTGCGGCACAGGCCAATGCCCTGGGCCCCGAAGCGTCGGGCACGGCGAGCGTCTTCGGCGGTGTCGGCGTTGGTGCGCACCTTGAGGCGACGACGGGTGTCGGCATGCTCAATGATCCGGGCGACAGCCTGCACCAACGGTTCGTTGACGTCCTCACCCTCGAAGTAACGCACCACATGCGACGAGGTCACCGGGACGGCGCCGTCGAAGACCTCACCAGTGGAGCCGTCGATGGAGATGACATCTCCCTCCCTGACCGTCTTGCCACCGCGGACGGTGAACTCCCCCGCACGGGAGTCGACCTCGAGGGACTCGGCGCCGCAGACGCAGGTGCGCCCCATGCCACGCGCGACCACCGCGGCGTGCGAGGTCTTGCCGCCACGATTGGTGAGCACGCCCTTGGCGACCATCATCCCGTGGAGATCCTCCGGTGTGGTCTCCTTGCGGACCAGGATCACGTCCTCTCCTGCCTCGGCCCATTCCACAGCGGTCGCCCAGTCGAAAACGGCCCTGCCGACAGCGGCACCGGGGGAAGCGTTCATACCCTTGCCGAGCAGGATCTTCTCGGCGTTGGCATCGAATCTCGGGAACATCAGGTTGGCCAGTTGGTCGCCGTTGACCCGGCGCAGGGCCTCATCGGCGTCGATCAGGCCCTCGTCGGTCATGTGCACCGCGATCCGGAAGGCGGCCTCGGGGGTGCGTTTGCCAACCCGGGTCTGGAGCATCCACAACTTGCCCTGCTCGACGGTGAACTCGATGTCGCACATGTCCTTGTAGTGGTGCTCCAAGGTGCTCATGATCCTGGTCAACTCATCATGGGAATCCTTCGCGACCTCACCCATATCGGCCAAGGACAGGGTGTTCCTCACACCGGAGACCACATCCTCACCCTGCGCGTTCTGCAGGTAGTCGCCGTAGTCACCCTGATCACCCGAAGCGGGGTCGCGAGTGAAAGCCACTCCGGAGCCAGAAGTCATGCCGCGGTTGCCAAACACCATCGCCTGGATGTTGACCGCGGTGCCCAGATCCTCGGGGATCCGCTCCGAGCGGCGGTAGAGGACGGCGCGATCGGTGTTCCACGAGTCGAACACCGCGCGGACGGCGAGGTCCATCTGCTCGCGGGGGTCCTGGGGAAAGTCTCGGCCGGCGTGGTCGCGGATGATCTGCTTGAAGGTCTCGACCAGGGCGCGCAGGTCCTCAACGTCGAGGTCGAGATCTGCAGTGGTGTTCTTCGACTTCTTCAGGTCGTCGAGTGCATTGCGGAAGAGCTCACCCTCGACGTCGAGCACCGTGCCACCGAACATCTGCAGGAGTCGTCGGTAGGAGTCCAGTGCGAACCGCTCATTGTCGCTCTGCTTGGCCAGGCCATGGATGGACACATCGTTGAGACCGATGTTGAGCACCGTCTCCATCATCCCGGGCATCGACGCTGCCGCACCGCTGCGGACACTGACCAGCAGCGGGTCCCCGGCGTCGCCGAGACGACGTCCCATCGCCTTCTCGAGCGTCTTCAGGTGCGTCGAGATTTCTTCGCCCAGACCATCCGGCTCGCGTCCCGCACTCAGATAAGCACGACAGGCGTCGGTCGAGATCGTGAACCCGGGCGGCACGGGCAGCCCAAGATTCGTCATCTCTGCGAGATTGGCGCCCTTGCCGCCCAGCAGATCCTTCTTGCTCTTGTCGCCTTCGGCGAAGTCGTACACGAAACGTCTCATGACGATGCCCCCGGCAGAGACAGTTTTGAAGTAGGGAGGTAAGTGCTCTGGCCGCCGAAGAAGGTGTCCCAGGGCATGTCGAGTTCCGCTTTCTCTGTGATGACGTCGTAGAGGTGGCGCAACAACGGCATATCCCCCTCGCCGATCAACCCACGCTCGGTCAGCTTGGGCAGCGCCCCACCGATGATCTCGATCGCCTGCGCGCCCTCCAGGGTGATGTGATCCAGCTGTTCCCAGGCCTCGGCGAACTTCATGCCCGCACCCAGCAGGCGCCCGACGCGGATGTTGCGGCCGCCCTTTGCTGTGACGTAGGTGTCACCGGTGGTAGCGAGCCCTTCAGCGGTCTCAGACCGGCCACCGAGAAGCTCTACGAGCTGGCGGCTCTCGATGATGCCCTGTCCGATCAGCGCCGCCTCGTAGTTGTAGTTTCGCCATTCCAGATCGGGATCGACTCCCGCAGCGTTGATGATCCCATCGGCGAATCCGGTTCCGAGCGCGTAGCAGTTCTTCAGCGCGGCGCAGACTTCCGAACCCACGAGATCGGTGGTTGTCCAAATATGGTAATAAGGCGTCCGGAAGACTTCGGCCAGCCGGTCGAGCGCTGATTGATCGCGCCCTGCAAACATCACGCAGGTATGGCGCCTGACAGCAAGCTCGCCTGAGATCGACGGCCCAACGATGGCCGACATCGGCACCGAATCGCGCAACTCCGGTGGCAAACGAGACGAGATGACATCGGGCAGGATGCTGAGGTTGCCCTCTTCGTCGGCTTCCATGCCCTTGGCCACCATCACGAACAGCTGACCGGGGGTCATGAGCCTTGACAGTTGCTCGGCCACCCAGTGGCTGGCGAAGGAGGTGACGCCGCTGGCGACGATCTCGGCTCCGTCGAAAGCCTGCGCGGCGTCTTCCAGTTGGTGGGCATGAACGTTGTGGGGCATGTCAATCCCAAGCCGCAGTTGGTGGCCGGTGGTTTGAATGCTGTCGATGGCGTCGCGGTCGAGATGGGTTCCGACCAGATGGACCTCATGGCCGTTGTCGGCCAGGGGAATGGCGATTGCCGACCCCATCGCGCCGGCACCGAGGATTGCAATTTTGGTCATGTTCGTGACTCCTTTTTTCGAGTTGTGCGGGACTGTCCCGTCACTGGCTGTGCTGCGTTTGTTGGTCGTTTGGGGGCGGTGGTCTTTCCTGAAGGCTCGCGTCGCGAATGTGCCTCTTGACGCTCGTGGCCGACCGGCCGGGGCGTTCAGCGCAGACTGATCGCCTCTTTCGTGGAGGGTCAGAGCAGGTCGGTCAGTTCCGGTGATGCGGCTGCTCGGACCGTTTTCAGTCCTGTCTCTGCGGATTCGGCTCCGCGTGCGAGTTCGGCGAGTTGTGTGCATTCGTCGGCGGTGTGTTGGGACAGGGCCCAGCGGACCATGGGGACGCGCTGTACGGACATGGAGAGGCTGGTGACGCCCAGTCCGGTGAGGACGAGCGCCATGAGTGGGTCGCCGGCGGATTCGCCGCAGACACCGACGGGCTTTCCGGTCGCGCGGCCGCCTTCGCAGGCTGCGGCCACCATGTCGAGCACGGCGGGTTGCCATGGGTCGAGCAGGTCGGAGAGTTCGCCGACCATGCGGTCGGCTGCCATCGTGTACTGGGCGAGGTCGTTGGTGCCGATGCTGGCGAAGTCGCTGACCTGAAGGACCTGGTGGGCACGCAGTGCGGCGGCGGGCACCTCGATCATGACACCTGCCACGGGTAGGCCGACGGCGTGGGCCCGCTCGGTGAACCAGGCTGCTTCCTGGACCGTTGCGATCATGGGGGCCATCACCTTGACCATGGCGCCGGTGTCGGCGGCGGCCATCGCCAGGGCGGCGAGTTGGTCGTCGAGGAGGTCTTCTCTCTCTTTCATGAGTCGTAGTCCGCGGCGGCCGAGTGCGGGGTTGGGCTCGGGGCCGAGATCTGCGAATGCGAGGGGCTTGTCCGCTCCGGCATCGAGTGTCCGGACTGTGACGGGTCGACTCCCGAAGGGTCTCAGCACACGGATGTACTCGTCGCTCTGGTCCGCGACGCTCGGAGCGGTGGTGGCTGAGAGGTGCAGGAATTCGGTGCGGAACAGCCCGACGCCCTCGACGTCGGCGGCGCCGGCGAGTTCAGCGTCTGCCACGTTGCCGACGTTGGCGAGAAGCATGACGGGGTGGCCGTCGGACGTTGTGCCGGGCCCGCTGAGTTGGGAGATGCGCTCCCGGGCCCGCTTCTTGTCTGCTTTGGCCGCGATCCAGGCGTCGTCGGGGTCAATGACGAGTTCGCCGGAGTCGCCGTCGATACCGACGATGACCCCGTTGGTGAGGTCGAGTGCGCCCTTGGCCTGGACGATGGCGGGGATACCGCGTTGCGAGGCGATGATCGCGGTGTGGCTGGTGCGGCCGCCGGCCTCTGTCACGATTCCTACTACCATGGCGGGGTCCATCACGGCTGTGTCAGCGGGGGCCAGATCGTGGGCGATGACGACGCTGGGCCGGGTCAGTTCCGGGACGCCGGGCACGGGGCGGCCCAGGAGTAGCGCCTCGGCGCGGGCGCCGACGTCGAGCAGGTCGGTGACCCGCTCGGCGAAGTAGCCGCCGAGTTCCTCGAACTGTTGGGCGTAGCCCTCCACTGCGGTGTGCAGGGAATGGGCTGCGCCAAGATTCTGGAGTGCCTCTTTCACGGCGTCGAGCAGGCCGGGGTCGCGGGCGATGGCGGCTGCTGCGGAGATCATGTCGGCGGCGTCGCCGGTCAGGGTGGCGGCGGTGGCGTCGAAGCGTGTGGCGACGCTTTCCAGAGCCTCGCCCACACGGGCCAGGTCGCCTGCGGGGTCGGTGGAGGCGGGTTCATCGGGCAGTGGTGCGGGCATGGCGACCAGCGCCACCACACCGATGGCGGTGCCGCCGCTGACTCCCAGTCCGGTCACGGTGGTCATGGCTGTCACTCCTTCGCGTCGTGGTCGGTCTGCAGGAACTCGACGAGGCCGTCAAGGATCTCGTCGGCGTTGTTGCCGTCGGCGGTCAGGATGAGTTCCTCGCCGCACTTGGCGCCGAGGGCCATCACGGCCAGCATCGAGGCTGCGTTGACGGTCTTGCCGCCCTTTTTCCCGATGGTCACCGGGATGCCAGCCTCGGCCACCTTCTTGGTGAACAGGGTGGCGGGGCGTGCATGCAACCCGACGGAGGAAGCAATCGTGGCGGTACGTGAAGACATTTCTATGATCCTTTGATCGACGGTGACAGGGATGGTCGTTGGGAGGGAAGGGTCGTCAGACACGATAATTCGGTGCGGTCGATGCTCGGGTTGGGGGTGACTGTGAAGATCATGTCCGGATCACCGTCAAACCGGTTGCATCAAGCGCTTCGGTGGTCTCGTCGTCCAGGCCGTCGTCGGTGATCAGCATCGCCACTTCCTCCATCTCGGCGAAGCGGTGGAGCCGCTCTTGGCCTGCTTTCGATGAGTCGGCCACGACGATGGTCCGCCGGGCACTCTTGACCATGGCCCGCTTGACGACGGCTTCGGCCTCGTCGGGTGTGGTCATGCCCCGGCGCAGCGTGAATCCGTTGACACCTATGAAGGCGACCTCGATGCACATCCATTCCAGGGCATCGGTGGCCCATTGTCCGACGCAGGCGCCGGTGCGTTGGCGGATGGTGCCCCCGAGTACGTGGACGGTCAGGCCGGGATGGTCGGCCAGCACGGCGGCGATTGCCACGGAGTTGGTCACCACCACCAGTTCCGCGGAGGTGGGGATGGCCTTGGCCATGGCCAGCGCCGTGGTTCCGGAGTCCAGCAGGACCGTGCCCGCGGTCGGCAACTCCTGCAGAGCGCGCGCGGCGATCCGTTCCTTGGCCTCGGAGTGGCGGCCCAGTCTGTCCAGTAGTGACGGTTCCTGTTCAAGTTCCGCCACGGGCAGGGCACCCCCGTGCACCCGCCGGATCTTGCCGAGCCGCTCCAGAGCGGCAAGATCCCGGCGGATGGTTTCGGGGGTGACGTTGAGCTGATCAGCCAACGCGTTCACTTCAATGCGGCCCCCCAACTGAGAGGCTTCGACGATGGCGTCGTGGCGCTGTGGGACGTAGAGATTGCGGCTCATGTGAACTCCCTGTGTGGACATTGGGTCGATACCGGATCAGTTGGTCTCGATGGCGACCTTGATGGCCTCACCGCGTTCAGCGATGCCGAGAGCATCCATCACGTCGGCAAGTGGGATCCTGCGGGTGATCAGGTCGGCCACCAGTGCGAGCATTATTTCTCTTCTCCAATGTCGGACAGTAGGGAGATGATTTCGTCGACGCTGGTGGTGGTG
>CBDTVQ010000102.1:0-6859 GCA_965364045.1 uncultured Tessaracoccus sp.
AGACGGCTGGGTGAAGCTGGTGGGGGACTGGATTGACCGCACCGTCGGTGACCTGTCCAGTCTCTGGCCCGCCGACGTCGCCGAGCAGGCCATCGCGGCCGCCCACGAGGAGGGTGCACGGGTCACCGCGCACTGCTTCGCGGAGGAATCGGTGGCCGAACTGGTGAACGCCGGCATCGACTGCATCGAGCATGGCACCGGCCTCTCCGACGACGTCATCGCCACCATGGCCGGGCGTGGCACAGCGCTGGTTCCCACGATGATCAATCTCGACAACTTCCCGGACTACGCCACCAGTGGCGCCGCAAAATTCCCGCGCTACGCCGCGCACATGCTGGATATGCACGCTCGTCGACACCAGACGATTGGCAAGGCCATTGAAGCCGGCGTGCAGGTCTATTCCGGTACCGACGCCGGTACGGTCGTGGCCCACGGTCGGGTCATCGACGAGATCGACGAGCTGGCGAAGCTGGGGGGCTCTGAGTTCGCCCTTGGCGCCGCAAGCTGGCGCGCCCGCCAATGGTTGGGAGCTGGCGTCGTGACGCCCGGTACCAGCGCTGATTTCGTCGTCTACTCCGAGGATCCACGCCAGGACCTCTCCACCCTGCGTCGGCCAACCCTGAGGGTTCTGCGCGGCCACGCCCTCTGAATTGGCCTGAACACCACCGCAAGAACGCGACGCCACCTGAACAGCAGCAGACCACCGCGAGGTCCGGCGAGCATCCTGTCGCGCAAGCCCCCAAGGTTTTCCACAGGCAATGCCCGGTGCCCTTGGGTGGAAGCCTCAAGGCTGGTTCACTGGTGGCACACGCCGACGCAGGAGGAACCTTGACGAGCAATCTCCACCCACCCACCCCGGACTTCTCGATGCCCCCCGCAACCGGGGCCGAGATTGCCGCAGCCCCGAAGAAGGAGCTGGGAACCTTCAAGCGAGGCTTCGGCATGGGAGCGGGACTGGGCCTTGGGTTGGCAGTCACGTTCATTGCCCTTTCCATCGTTGGCGGGCTCTTCGCTGTGATGGCGGTGGCTGCCCTGAGCTCCGTCACGTCGGCAGGTGCCAGTACCGCGCTGACTCCTCTCTGGGGTGACAGCGGCGCGGACGGCAAGCTGCGGGCCATCTCCATCACCGGGCCCATCATGACCGACGCCTCTGAGGGTGGGCTTCTCGTGGCTGGGACCTTTGGCTACGAGATCGCCCAACAGCTCGACGACCTGGAAAAGGACGACGCGGACGGCGTGGTCCTGCTGGTCAACACTCCAGGCGGATCCGTCACAGGTTCCCAAGCCATTGCCGATGCCATCGAGCGCTATCAGGAGCGGACTGGCAAGAAGGTCCTGGTTCACGTGGAGGGCGTTTCCGCCTCGGGTGGTGTCTATTCCACGGCGCCTGCCGATGCCATCTACGCCGACCACGGCTCGCTCGTTGGCAGTATCGGGATCATCTCCGGGCCGTTCCAGCGATTCAACGATGTGGTGGCCATCTCGGGGTCCATCTTCGAATCCGGAGTCACTACAACCGGCGGAATCACTCAGGAGTATCTGTCCAAGGGCACCGGCAAGGATTTCGGCAACCCGTTCAGGGACATGACTGACGAGGAGCGCCAGAACTTCGACACCATGTTGGAGAGCGAATACACGAACTTCGTGGAGCAGGTGTCCATCAACAGGGACATCGAGGCAGCAACGATCAGGGAAGTGTTGGGAGCCCTGATCTTCGGCAATGACCAGGCTGAGGAGAACGGCCTCATCGACGGCACCCTGAACCGTGAGGAGTTCTTCATGAAGGCGGCGACGGAGGCTGGGCTGGATCCGGCGAAGACCGTCGTGCAGGTGACCAGGCAGCCAACTGGACTGGAAGCACTACTGGGAGCGAGTCGTTCGGTTGGCTCGGCTCTGCCCGTCTCAGAGTTGGGCGATGGACATCAGGTGAGCACCGCCTTCTGCGGGGGAATCACGCCGCTGGTCTTCGCGGGAGAACTGGCGGCCGTCTGCGGCTGAGAATTCAGCCCCACCCGAGCGCGTGCAACGTTTCTTCTGGGATGCCGTGGTAGTGCCCGAGTTCATGGACAAGGGTGATTTCGATCTCGTTGAGGAGGTCCTCCTCGTCCTCGCACATGCGGGTGAGCGGACCGCGGAACAGCACCACGCGGTCCGGCAGATGTCCGAGCCCATAGCTGGTGTCTCGTTCCGTGAGGGCCGTGCCCTCGTACCATCCGAGCACGTCAGATCCGTCCTCCGGTTCATCCTCAACGACGATGATCACGTTGTCCAGGTTCTCCAGCAACACCACGGGGAGGCGTGCCAGCCCCTCGTCGACCAATTCGTCAAAGCGTTCCTCGGGCAGCTCCATGCCACCCGATGCTATGCGGCGATAGTCAACGCAGGCTGCCCGGGTCACTTCATTTTCTCTCTGGGGTGCGCATCTGGCAGACTCAGTCGTGAAACTCTCATCGTTGGCGCCCTCTAACTCTGACGATGACCGTGTCATCAGGCCTTTCACCCACGCGTGCCCCACACGCCGACGTGTCTGACCGCCCCATCTCGTCTTGAAAAGAAGACAAAACACAACAGGAGAACCACACTCGTGGCAACCAAGATTCGTCTGAAGCGTCTCGGCAAGACCCGCTCGCCGCACTACCGCATCATTGTCATTGACTCCCGCTCCAAGCGCGATGGCCAGGCCATCGAGGAGATCGGTCTTTACCATCCCAAGAATGACCCGTCGGTCATGAAGGTGGACACGGAGCGCGCCCAGTACTGGCTGTCCGTGGGCGCCCAGCCCACCGAGGCCGTCGTCGCCATCTTCAAGCGCACCGGCGACTGGCAGAAGCACACTGGCGACATGACCATCCCCTCAGGTGTCGATCCCCAGCCCGAGCGTCGCGACCGTGAGGCCGAGTTCGCCAAGGCACTGGCCGAGGACGGCGGCGCCACCGCGCCCGCCATCTCAAAGGCACAGAAGAAGAAGTCCGACGACGCCGCCAAGGCTGCAGTTTCGGCGAAGTCCGAGGACACGTCTTCCACCAAGGATGCAGCCTCTGACGAGGCCGCGCCTGCCGAAGAGGCCAACTCAGCCGAAAAGGCCTGATCATGCTGGCCGACGCTCTCGAGCACCTCGTCGCGGGGATTGTCTCCAATCCGGATGACGTCCGGGTGAAGGACAAGGAACTGCGCCGCGGCCGTCTTCTCGAGGTGCGGGTGCATCCCGAGGACATTGGCAAGGTCATCGGTCGGCAGGGTCGCACGGCCCAGGCGCTGCGCACCGTCATGGGTGCGTTGGCGGGCAACGAGCAGCTTCGCGTCGATTTCGTCGACGTGGACAAGCCTCGTCGGAACTGAGCCGGACGCAGTACACCCACACAGCAGTAACATCTCGCAGCAGTGCCCCGGATCGCCTCGTCGGTCCGGGGCATTACTCTTGTCCTGGCAGATCGAGAAGGAAACAGGTGGCCCAAGGTGGCTGAACAACTTGAAGTGATCGTTGGAAGGGTGGGGCGCGCCCACGGGATCCGTGGTGACGTTTCCATTGATCTGAGCACGGATGAACCCGGACGGCGTTTCTTTGTCGGCGCCAGGGTCACGCTCTCATCAGGGCGTGAGCTCACCGTCGAAAAGACAGTGTGGCAGCGCGGACGGCTGTTGGTCAGTTTCGCCGGGTTCCCCGATCGGACCGCCGTGGAGAAGCTCACCGGTGAAGTGCTGAGCGCGCGGGTTCCTGCCTCCGAGATCCCCAGTGAGAAGGACGAGTATTTTGATCGGCAACTCGTCGGCCTGAAGGTGCTCGATCACCTGGGAGCGGTGGCGGGCACGGTCCGCGACGTGTTGCATCTCCCGTCCCAGGACGTGCTGGAGGTGACCACCGAGGCCGGTCCCAGACTGATTCCGTTCGTGCGGGCCCTCGTACCAGGCATCGACCTGGAGGCTGGGACCTGTCAGCTGGCTGCTGTCGAGGGATTGCTGGAAGACATCGAATGAGGCTCGACGTCGTCACCATCTTCCCGGACTACATGGCGCCGCTTCACCTGTCACTGGTGGGCAAGGCCATCTCCTCGGGGTTGGTGGATCTCAATGTGCACGACCTGCGCACGTGGACCCACGACCGCCATCACACCACCGATGACACCCCGTATGGCGGGGGAGCCGGCATGGTCATGAAGCCCGAACCGTGGGGAGAGGCGCTCGACGCGTTGACCGAGCTCCACCCCGCGCCGATGACCATCATCGTGCCCACCCCGGCGGGCAGGCCGTTCACGCAGGCTCTTGCCTATGAGCTCGCGACGCGAGAGCGGCTGACCTTCGCCTGTGGCCGCTACGAGGGCATAGACCAGCGCGTACTCGACCACTGCAACGCGGAGTTCGAACTCGTGGAGGTCAGCCTCGGTGACTACGTGCTCAACGGCGGCGAGGTTGCCGTGCTCGCCATTGTGGAGGCAATTGTCCGCCTGATCCCCGGCGTGATCGGCAACCCTGACTCTCTCCTCGAGGAGTCACACTCGGCCGGGCAGGAGCACCTGCTCGAATACCCCAACTACACCAAGCCACCCACTTGGCGGGGACGTGCGGTCCCGGAGGTCCTGCTGAGCGGCAACCATGGACTGATCGCCTCCTGGAGGCGTGAACAAGCGATTCAGAGGACCGCGCAGCGACGCCCGGACCTCAGCCACTGAGAGCGCTCGACGCCACAGTGCGATTTAGGCGACCCTACGTCGTCATCCCCGGTGGCACCGGTTAGAATGGTGTTCGTGTCCACGACTCTCACCACTCATCAGCAGGCGATGCGATCCACGGTTGTGAAAAAGGTCATTATGTCTGTGACCGGCCTCATAATGATCGGCTTTCTCCTGGTCCACATGTACGGCAACCTCAAGATGTTCAGCGGGCCGGAGGCATTTGACGGCTACGCCCACTGGCTGAAGGAGGACATCCTCTATCCGCTTGTTCCCCATGGCACGTTCATCTGGGTGTTCCGGGCGGTCCTGCTGGCAGCGCTCGTAGGCCATATCTGGTCCGCCGCGTCCCTGTCGCGGACGACGCTCGTCGTCAGGGGGCAGGGTTATCACCAGCAGAAGTATCAGGCGCAGACATACTCGGCTCGCACGATGCGTTGGGGCGGCGTCATGGTGTTCGGCTTCATCGTCTTCCATATCCTGCAGTTCACGGTCAGGGTGCTGCAGACCGGTTACACCTCCTCGGACGGCCCGTACGACATGTTCGTCGGATCCTTCTCCGTGTGGTGGGTGTTCGCGCTCTACGCGGTGCTCATCTTCCTGATCTCCATGCACATCCGCCACGGCTTCTGGAGCGCTTTCCAGACCCTTGGCCTGAACTCCTCGGCCAAGTCCCGCAGGGCGCTGTCTGTCCTCGCCATCGGCGTGGCCGTTGTCCTCTACATCGGCTTCATGCTTCCACCGCTGGCCGTTTTGATCGGATGGGTGAACTGAGTCATGACAACAACCGAAGAAGTCACGACCACAGAGAATCACGCCGCGCCCCAAGCTCTGAAGCCCGCGGGTGCAACGGACACGCAAACCGCCACGGAATTCTTCCTCACCGGGGCCGACATCGCCGACTCCAAGGCGCCCGGTGTGAGCATCGGCGACAAGTGGAAGACCCGCCAGTTCCAGGCACGCCTCGTGAACCCGGCCAACCGTCGCAAGCTCAACGTCATCATCGTGGGCACCGGTCTCGCTGGCGGCGCCGCCGCTGCCACGCTCGGTGAAGCGGGCTACAACGTCCAGAACTTCTGCTACCAGGACAGCCCCCGCCGTGCGCACTCCATCGCCGCACAGGGTGGCATAAACGCTGCCAAGAACTACCGCAACGACGGTGACTCCACCTTCCGGTTGTTCTACGACACGGTCAAGGGCGGCGACTACCGCGCCCGCGAGACCAACGTCTACCGCCTGGCCGAGGTGTCGGCCAACATCATCGACCAGTGCGTTGCACAGGGCGTGCCCTTCGCACGCGAGTACGGCGGCCTGCTGGACACCCGTTCGTTCGGTGGCGTCCAGGTACAGCGCACCTTCTATGCCCGCGGGCAGACCGGCCAGCAGTTGCTGATCGGCGTTTACCAGCAACTGGAGCGTCAGATCGCTGCCGGCACGGTGAAGATGCATACGCGCCACGAGATGGTGGAGCTGATCGTCGTCGATGGCGTTGCACGCGGCATCGTCACGCGCAACATGGTCAACGGCAAGATCGAGAGCTGGACCGCCGACGCCGTGGTGCTCGCCACCGGTGGCTACGGCAACGTGTTCTTCCTCTCCACCAACGCAATGGGGTGCAACGTCACGGCCACGTGGCGCGCACACCGCAAGGGCGCCTACTTCGGCAACCCCTGCTACACGCAGATCCACCCCACCTGCATCCCGGTGCACGGTGACTCGCAGTCGAAGCTGACCCTGATGTCCGAGTCGCTGCGCAACGACGGCCGGATCTGGGTTCCCAAGAAGGCCGAGGACTGCCAGAAGGATCCGCGCCAGATCGCCGAGGAGGACCGCGACTACTACCTGGAGCGGATCTACCCTGCGTTCGGCAACCTTGTTCCCCGTGACATCGCGTCACGCCAGGCCAAGAACATGTGCGACGAGGGTCGAGGCGTTGGCCCGGCCATCACCGAGCGCACCCCCGATGGCAGCGAGGCGAAGGTCAGCCGTGGCGTCTACCTGGACTTCGCGGATGCCATTGAGCGTCTGGGACAGGAAGCGGTGGCCGCCAAGTACGGCAACCTTTTCGACATGTACGCCCAGATCACCGGCGAGAACCCGTACGAGACGCCCATGCGCATCTACCCAGCGGTGCACTACACCATGGGTGGCCTGTGGGTAGATTACGACCTGCAGTCCTCCATCACGGGCCT
>CBDTVQ010000103.1:0-6841 GCA_965364045.1 uncultured Tessaracoccus sp.
AGTTGAGTTCTTCAGTGCGGTCAGCCGCTCGGCCTCAGTCTTCTCGGATAGTCCATTGGGGTCCGTGTAGAGACCGGTGCCGAAGCCCTGGTTGACGCGCTTGTCGTCGTCGAAGGGTCCGCCACCGTGAACGGCGTCGCGAAGCCTGTCGTTGAAGGCGCCGATGCCGGTGCCGTCAAGCTGACCCTGCGTCGCCTGCTGGAAGCGGGCGTTGTCTGCCACCTCACCGAAGTTCCAGCCCTCGCCGTAGAGGTAGATGCCGGATCCGTCGACGCCGTCATCGGCGATCGTCAGCTCGTCGAGCGCCGCCCGGATGGCCTCCATGTTTGCGCGCGAATGGTGGCCCATGAGGTCGAAGCGAAAGCCGTCCACCTTGTAGTCGCGCGCCCACGTCACCACGGAATCCACCATCAGCTTCTGCGCCACCTGGTTCTCCGTGGCGATGTTCTCGCAGCAGGTGGAGGTCTCGACGGCGCCCGTCGCCGACAGTCGGTGGTAGTACCCGGGCACCACCTTGTCGAGCACGGACTTCTCCGCCTGACCCGAGGCGGCCGTGTGGTTGTAGACCTCGTCGAGAACAACCTGGAGCCCGGTGTCGTGCAGGGCGCCCACCATCTCGCGGAACTCGTAGCTCCGCTTGCCACCCACCTGGTTGGCGTCGGTGGCGTAGGAGCCCTCCGGTGTTGTGTAGTGCAGCGGGTCGTAGCCCCAGTTGAAGGCGTCCTCGTTTGCGACGGCGGCGACGGCGGCCTGCTGTGCCTCCGAGGCCGGGCCTGCGTCGGCCGGGATGTCCGGGACAATCTGCTTCGTGCGGTCCTCCTCGATCGTGGCGATGTCGAAGGTGGGCAGCAGGTGCACGGTGTCGATACCGGCCTCCGCCAGCTTCGACAAGTGCTGCATCCCTGTGGAGTCCTCGCGGGTGAAGGCCTTGTAGGTGCCGCGTTCGGCTTCTGGCACCGACTCGTCGGCGATCGAGAAGTCACGAACGTGGAGTTCCCAGATGGCGCGCGATGCATCATTGCGGACTGTCGGGGAGGCCGTGTCGCTCCATTGCGTCGGCGCGAGTACCGGATCGTCGAGATCGACGAGCACCGAGCGCTCCGAGTTCAGCGTCAGGCCCAGCGAGTACGGGTCCGTGACGTCGTTGGTGACCACCTCGTCCTCAGCCGGGACGAAAACGTCCACGGACCACAGGTACTGCGCGTCCTTCCACGACGCCTCACCCGTGACGGACCATGTGCCGTCGTCGGATCCCACCGCATCAACAACAACCGGGTCACCCGCCCCGTCGGCGGGCCAGCGCTTCAGGGCGACATCCTTGGCAGTCGGTGCCCACACGCGCAGCGTCGGCATCCCGTCGTTGAAGACAGCACCCAGGTCGGCGCCCTCGACTGCGTCGCCGTAGAGCGCGTCCAGAACCGGTGCGATCTGCACCGAGGTGGCGGCCAGCAGAACATCACCGGCGGCTGCACTGACGATGAGTTCGCCCGTCAGCAGGTCTGCCGCCCCTGCGCCGTCCGCATCGGAGAGCGTCAACGCCACGTAGTCCTTCAGATGCGGATACCTGGCCACCAGTTCGGCAGACAGGTCCCCGTCGAAGCTCAGCGCCAGCGATTCACCACCCTCGACGACGTCGCCAACTGACACGCCGCCCACAGGATCATGGTGCAGCGCGAACGACAGGGCAGAAAGGTCTTCCTTGACCAGCGACTTGGGCCAGGCGAGCACCCCGGGCGTCAACCACTGCGCCCACGCCTCGCCGACGCCCACCAGCGGTGGGTTGGCGACGTCGATGGTGAGCTCGTGCGAGGTCTCGTTGTAGGTGACCTTCACCACCTCGCCCGTGCTGGTGCTGAACGTGTAGTTGGGGCCGTCGAAGACACCTCCGACGCCATAGTTCTCCGCCCACGAGCCACCCACGGCTGCCTTGATGGCATAGCTGCCGCCCGGCAGGGCGTTGGTCTCGTAGACCCAGTTGCCGTCACCGAGCGGTCGCATGGCCGTGGCGAGGCATTCGGGTTTCCAGTTGTCCGCGCAGCCCAGAGCTGCCTGCCAGCTGCCTGGCAGTGTGACCATGCCGGAAACGTTGACCACCCAGGAGAGCTTGGTGGCGGGATCGTGGAAGAACCGCAACGGCGCGCCGTCGGTGGTGTAGCTCAGGTTCCCTCCGGTGGACGTGCCGTAGCTCTCATCCCATTTCCCGTCGTAGGCAACCTTCCACTCGTAGCTGCCTGCCGGGATGGTGAAGACGCCGGTCCAGAGGCCCGACTCCTCGTCGAGTGCCAGGGCAGCAGCCGCGCAGTCGGGCTTCCAGTCGCCGGAACACCCCATCGCGGCGTTGTGGCTGCCAGGGATGGAAACCTCGATCTCACCGGGTGCCTCACCGTCGGCGGGCGTCAGTGCGAAGTCCTGACCCACCCACACGAGGGCGGAGTCACCGGCGAGCGTGTCGATACCGGTGGTGACGGCTCGCATCTCCACCGGGGTGCCCACGGCCAGTGCGGCCACGTCTGCGTACACCCGCGGGGTGTCGTCCTCGGCCACGCCGATCGTGGACCACGCGGCAGCATCGTCATACGTCCGCATGGCGAACGTCGTCTCGGCCCAGCGATTCTCCTCGATGGAGGCCGATATGGGGGCGGTGTTGCCGGTGATGGCAGCGCCGTCAACCACGTCCAGGGCGATGTCACCCGAGCTCGCTGCAACCATGCGGTCGGCCTTCAACACCACCGCTGAGAGGGCGGGAACAGTGACCGAGGCCACGCCGTCGGCATCTGCCGTGATGCCGGCCCCGCCGCCATGGACCGTCGTGTAACTGGCCGACGGTGTGAGCGTGGTGACGTCCACGCTCTGCTCGGTGGTGGCGTTGTTGAGTGCCACGAGGTATTCGACCTTCTCGTCGCGATCCACTCGGGAGAAGGCGTAGACGCCTGCGCCGGAGGATGCGAGTCGCTCGTACTGGGCGCCAGTTGCGAGCGCGGGGATGTCACCGCGCAAGGCGGCGAGCGCGGCGATGCTCGCGTACAGGGCGGTGTCTGTGTCGTAGCGGTCGTCCGTCCCGACGGTGTCACCGTTCAGCAGCGCTTGGGTGGCGTAGGAATCCACCTGGGTGCCGAACATGTCCTGCCTGGCAGCCTTGTCCCCACCTGCGCCGACGAAGCCCTGCTCGTCGCCGTAGTAGACGACGGGCTGGCCGCGTGTCAGGTACATCAGTTCGTGTGCCAACAGCGAGCGCTCCTCGCCCTGACCGGAGTCCGCGACGAAGTACCCGATGCGGCCCATGTCGTGGTTTCCCAGGAACGTGGGCAGGGTGGCGGCCGAGGTGTCGTCCGTCAGATAGAGGTCGTCGCCCTCGAAGAGCGTGGAGAGGCCCTTGGTGGTGAAGCCCTTGGCAAAATTCGCGGCGGCGGACTGGAATGTGAAGTCCAGCGTCGCGTCCATGTCTGTGCGGCGCATGTAGGGCGCGAGCTTGGCCGGATCTGCGTCGTAGACCTCTCCGAACATGAAGAAATCGGGATTCACATCTTCCGCATGAGCCTTGAGCTGGGCGGTCCACTTCTCCCAGAACTCAAAGTTCACGTGCTTGACGGTGTCGATGCGGAAGCCGTCCACACCCATGTCCATCCAGGCCGTGTAGATGTCCACCATGCCGTCCACGACGATGGGGTGCTCGGTCATGAGGTCGTCCAGGCCCACGAAATCGCCCAGCGTGACGGACTCGCCCGTCCACGTCGAGTCGCCCCGGTTGTGGTACAGCGTCTCGTCGTTGAGCCAGGCTGGGGTTTTGGTCACGCCGTCGCGCAGCTTCGGGGTGTACGGGAAGGAGGTCTCCGGATCCAGCGCGGGCCAGTCCTCGGAGCCTGCCAACTCCGCTATGTCGATGACATTGCCTGCCGCGTCCCTGTACGGCGAATCGGCGACGGGAATGTAGGAGTACTCCCCCTCCTCGTACTCGATGCCGTCGGCCGTGTGGTTGGTAATGATGTCGAAGTAGACCTTCATGCCGCGGTCATGGGCCGCGTCCGTCAGGGCGGTGAGAGCGTCGTTGCCGCCCAGGTGTGGATCGATGGTGGTGAAGTCCGTGATCCAGTAGCCGTGGTAGCCCGCGGAGATGTCGTCGCCAGCGCCTTGGACCGGACGGTTTGTGAACGACGGCGTGAGCCAGATCGCCGTGGTGCCGAGGCCCTCGATGTAATCGAGGTTGTCGACGAGACCCTCGATGTCGCCACCGTGGTAGAACCCCTCATTGGTGGGGTCGAAGCCATTGGCGAGGCGGTCGCCCGCGATGCCGCCGGTGTCATTGGAGGTGTCGCCGTTGGCGAACCGGTCGGTCATGACGAAGTAGAAGTTCTCCACCTCGCCCTGCCTGACCACGGGCTGTGCGACGTCGGCGTCTCCAGCGACATCCTTGCCCGACGGTGTCAGCTCGGGGCCGGTGACGCCGATGCGCTGCGTGGCGGAGTCGAAGGAGAATGTCAGCGACATGTCAACGGGAAGGTTGAGCTTCGCGTTGTTGCCGGGGTCGTTGTTGGCGCCGAACGTCGTGTCAAAGGTGCCGTCGAGGGCGATCTTGAACTCGTGTTCCCCGGCGGGCACGTCATACGTGCCGGTGTAGACACCGCTGCCGGGAATCTCCTCGGCAAGGGCGGTCTCCGCGCAGGCCGGCTGCCAGTCGTCGTCGCAGCCCAGTTCGGACTGGAAGGTGCCGACGGCCACCACCTGCCCTTCCGCGGCGGCAGCTGTCACCGTCGATGCCGGCGCCACCAGCCCCGCGACAACGACCGCGATGGATGTGAGAGCCGCGAGCAATCTCTGGGTGGGTAATCCCTGGGTGGGGAACAGCATCGACACGTCAGACTCCTTCGTCCACAGTCAGCACCCACAAGGGCGGACCTCCGCCCGGGCGCTGGAAGCGAGTCTAAATCCTCAGCTGCGCAACTGACCGGGTTGTAGCCAATTCAGGTCACCAGTCGGTGACGTTGCCCGCGCTGTCAAGGCATGGGATGTCGGGCAATCCCTTGGGGACGCCGTTGTTTGCCATGTCGGTGCACTCCACAACGCTTTGCATCACCATCAGCGTCTCCCACTGGCCGCCCTGCTTGCCCCAGATGTTCTGGGAGCCTCCGCACCCGGGTGCGAACTCCTGTCCCACGGCGTAGCCCTCGGGATGGAATGCCAGGATCGTGAACTCACTCTGACACCCGCTGGCATCAGGCGCACTGACGCGTTCAGCCAGAAAGGTCTGGAAGTCCGGCGGCGTCCCGGTGAGCTTCGAGGCGTCGGCTGGGGTCCGCACCGAGACCTCCATCGGGGCCCAGGATCCGCCCGAGCCGGCCGGCGTGCTGGCCGAGCCGTCCTGAGTTTCACCTGGCTCCACAGGATTGGGCACGACAACGGGTGCCTCGGGGATGGTGGCCGAGGGCTCCGGAGGAAGTTCGGTTGCAGGCGTCTCCGACGGGACGGTCACCGCGGGGGACTCAATGTTCTCGGTGGGGACGATGGGCGTGCTGACCGTCTGCGACGGCGAGGCGCTGTCCCGCTCCACGACGGTTGTACCTGCACCGCATCCAGCCACCAGCAGCAGCCCGCCGAGGGCCAGAACCGAAAGCATGCGCTGGATCATGGGTTCACCATATTGCGCGATCATTCGACACCCCCACCGCCCTCCAACTCGACCGACATTCCGCCCCGATCCCGGGTGTCTAGACTGACAGGCGGTTTCACGCCCGCCAGAGAAAGCCGTCATGCCTGCTGTCATTGCCCCCGAAGCCCGTCGCGCCAGATGGGGTGTCATCGCCCTGTTCTGGCTGAACGGTGTGGCCTGGGCCTCCATCCTTCCCCGCTACCCGGAGATCAAGGAAGCACTGCAGCTCACCGACACCTATTGGGGCGTGTCCGTGGCCATCGGACCGATCGGCGGGCTCATGGCCGGGCTGTTCACCGCCAGGCTGATGCGACGCTTCAACTCGGCGATCGTCGCCGTCTGGAGCCTGGTGATCTACATTGCCATGCTCAATGTCATTGGCAACGCGCCCATCGCGGCGGTGTTCTCCATCGGGGTCTTCCTGATGGCGGCCTTTGACGCACTGACGGACATCTCCATGAATGCTCATGGTCTGCGGGTGCAGAAGCTCTACAAGCGCTCCATCCTCAACAGCTTTCACGGCTGGTGGTCCATCGGCGCTGTTTGCGGTGGCTTCCTGGGCTCGGCCGCAGCCCAGGCGCAGATCCCCATCTGGCTCCAGTGCCTCGTGGCCACTGTGGTCTTCGGTGCCATGGCCCTCGCGGCGAAGTCGCTCTTATTGAAGACGCCTGACCAGGAGCAGATCCCGGCACCGGGGGCAGTGGAGATCACCCCCCATCGCCGCATCCCGCGCACAATCTGGCTGCGTCTCGTTGCGCTCGGCCTTCTCGGCGCCTCAGCAGGCCTCATCGAGGACACCGGGGCCACGTGGGGGGCGATCTACATGGATCGTGCTTTCGTCCTCACGCCCTTCTTGGCAGGCATGGCCTTCGTTGCGCTGCAGTCGGCGCAGATGATGGGCCGCTTCACCGGCGACGCGCTGGTCAACAGACTGGGCAGCCGCCCGGCCCTGATTCAGGGCGGCACCATCGCTGCCGCTGGCATGCTCGTCGCCATCATCTTCCCCACTCCCGCGACAACCCTGATCGGGTTCGCCTGTGCCGGTTGGGGCATTGCCACAGCCATACCCTCCGCCATGGGTGCCGCCGACGATCTGCCGGGCATGCAGTCGGGCAGCGGCCTGACCATCGTGACGTGGATGATGCGGCTGGGCTTTTTCGCCGGTCCACCCCTCATTGGAGCGCTGGCCGATGCCAG
>CBDTVQ010000104.1:0-6822 GCA_965364045.1 uncultured Tessaracoccus sp.
GGCTCCACTGCGGCGATGCTGGCGGCCCGCTTCCCGTACGTGACGCCCTCAGGTGTGGTGGGGCCCTGCGGCGCCACACCACGCGCCCAACTCATTGACGGTGGCTACGCCGAGGGCACGGGCCTCGGCTCGCTGGTGGACATGGCGCCGAAGCTCCTGTCGAGGATTCCCAGCGAGATGGCGGTGCTTCCGATCGTCGTCTTCCTCGACAACGGCCGCGGCGGTGATCTCTTACCCGTCCCGCCGAAAACCCGCTCAGAACTGCTCGTCCCGCCGCTCGGGGCACTGACCGCCGGAGGAACGCAGAACTCAACGGCTGCATGGCTGCAACGTGCCCGGAGCCTGTCTGCAGGGGCCAACGTGCTGGCGCCGGAGGTCTTCATCGTCGCACAGGGCAGTGCGCCAGCAGTGGAGGCGCCCCTGGGCTGGGTTCTGTCCCATGCCAGCAGGGCCGACATGGACGGTTCACTCGACGAACAGGTTCGGGCTGCCCGGTCATCCCAGGTGGTCGTGGAGGATGACGATGAGTCGCAGAGCCAGCATCATCCTGACCTCCAGGGGTTGCTCAGGCTTCTTGGTGTGACGGGCGGGTGACGGACGCGGCCCCAGGCGGATGTGATCTCGGGCCGAGGCAAGAGGATGCGGGCAAGCGGCAGCCAGAAGCAGTCACCATCGGCGCGAACCAGTTGCGACGCTGGGGGTTGGGGGAGTCATCGACATCGTCCCCGAAGTTCGAATCGGCTCTTGACAGAGATTGTCTCGGGTCATAACATAATAACATCGAAGCGGTTCGACGGCACGAGGAGGTGCGTATCCGTGGTGAACATCAATGACGTTGCTCGACGGTTGGGTGTCAGTCGCTCCACAGTGTCCTACGCACTCAGTGGGAAACGCCCCATCTCGGACGAGACCAAAGCTCGTGTCCACGCTGCCATCCGGGAGATGGATTTCTGGCCATCCGCCGCAGGGCGTGCCCTGGCGACATCCAGCACGCGCATCATCGCGTTGTTGGCCCCAATGGCAGCCAACGCCACACCGGAGGTGGCCCTGCAATTCGTCCACGGTGTGGTGCAGGCGTGTCGCGCATCCGGATACGACGTACTCATGGTCACTGGGGAGGAGTCGTTCCACAGTGTTCAGCGGCTGGTCCGGGCCAAGCAGGTGGATGGGTTCATCGTGCTCGACGTGGAGGAGTCAGACCCTCGGACCCAGGCGCTCCGTGATGCGGGGGCCGTTGCAACGCTGGTTGGAATGCCGGCCGAAGCAGGCGATCTCGATTGTGTCGACATCGACTGGGCGGCTGCAGGTTCACTGCTGGTGGAAGAACTGGCTCGGCTCGGGCACCAGTCGATCTGTCTGGTGGGAGCGCCGAAGGAAGCCCACGAGCTCGGCATGACCTACGCCACGCGATTCCGCTCCGGCGCCAGGGACTCTGCGAAGACATGTGGTGTGCAGTGGGTTGAGGTGGCCGCTGTCAATGACTTCTTCGAAGGGGTCCGTGGGGTGGAAACGGCACTTGAAGAGCACCCCGATGTGACTGCTTTTGTGGTCCAGCACGAAGCAGCTGTGGCCCCACTTTTTGCGGCGTTGAGCAATGTCGGTGCCCAGGTCCCCCGGGACTACTCCGTGGTGGGTATTTCCATCGACAAGCTCGGTCTCAACTTTGCGCCTTCGGTGTCTGGGGTGAGGAATCCGTCAAGGGAGATGACGCGCGCCGCCGTCGCGATGCTGATGGACCGCCTCGAAACGCCCGGCCGCGAAGCGCGTTCACTTCTGCTTGCTCCGGAATACGTGGATCACGGAACCGCCGCGGCACCCAAAGTGGCTGGCACGCCCAAGTAAATGACAAAAGGAAGCACAGGGACAAGTACTGACTTGTCATCGAACCGATTCGACGCGAAGGGTCTCTTGAGAAGAATATGAAGTTCACCGAAGGATATTGGATCAAGAAGCAGGGTTTCGTCGTGGAACATCCTCGGCATCTCCAGGAGGTTCTGGCCACCGAAACAGGCGTGGTGGCCTATGCCCCCACACGGGTGATTCGAGGGTTGGGGGATGAGTTGGACTCCCCGATGGTCACCACCACCATCGACGCCCTGGCGCCGGATGTGGTTCGCGTGCTGATCGAACATTTTCAGGGTGGCGTCGCAAAGTCACCTCGATTTCAGCTGGCAGAATTCGAGACCCAGCCGCAGATAACGGTTGAGGGACTCTCGGCCAGCGTCCGAACCGGGGATCTTGAAGTCCAGATATCGGGAGCCGACGACTACACCGTGTCCTTCCGTGCTCATGGCAGGGAGCTCACGTCTGCCATCTCCCGGTCCACCGGACTTGTCACGGACGCCGACTCCCAGCCGTTTGTGCACGAACAGCTGACGCTCTCGGTTGGTGAGGCTGTCTACGGGCTGGGGGAACGGTTTGGCCCAGTGGTGCGCAACGGGCAGAGCGTCGACATCTGGAACGACGACGGTGGCACAGCCACCGAACACGCCTACAAGAACGTCCCGTTCTACTTCACCAATGGCGGCTACGGGGTTTTCATCAACCACGAGGAACGGGTGTCGCTGGAGGTGGCCTCCGAGATCAACACCCGCGTGCAGTTCTCGGTCCCCGGTCAGAACTTGGAGTACATCCTGATCTACGGGCCCACTCCCAAGGACATCCTCCGCAAGTACACCGCCCTGACCGGTCGGGCGCCACAGGTCCCGGCGTGGTCGTATGGATTGTGGCTCTCCACCTCCTTCACCACCGATTACAGCGAGGAAACGGTCAACGGTTTCGTCGACAGGATGGAAGAGTTGGAGTTGCCGCTCAGCGTCCTGCATTTCGATTGCTACTGGATGCGCCCCTCGCATTGGTGTGACTTCACCTGGGACCCAGCGAAGTTCCCGGATCCCGAAGCGATGCTGACTCGCTACCACGAGCGCGGGCTGAAGGTCTGTGTGTGGATCAACCCGTACATCGGGCAACGCTCCCACCTCTTCGCCGAAGGAAAGCGACTCGGATATCTGCTCAAGCGCGAAGATGGCAGCGTCAGACAGTGGGATCACTGGCAATCAGGGATGGCGTGGGTCGACTTCACCAATCCGGAAGCCCTCTTGTGGTGGAAGGGTGAGCTCAAGAAGCTTCTCGCCCAAGGTGTTGACTCATTCAAGACTGACTTTGGCGAGCGCGTGCCCACCGACGTCGTCTGGCATGACGGCTCAGATCCTCACAAGATGCACAACTACTACGCCTATCTGTACAACCAGGCCGCCTATGAGGCGATTGCCGAGGTCAGGGGCGCAGAAGAGGCCATAGTCTTCGCCCGTGCAGCCACCACCGGCTGTCAGTCATTCCCGGTCCACTGGGGTGGCGATTCCGAACCGACGTTCGTTTCCATGGCTGAATCGCTGCGCGGTGGCTTGTCGCTGGGTATGTCCGGCTTCGGTTATTGGAGTCATGACATGGGCGGCTTCGAAGGCACGCCCAAGGATGACGTCTTCATTCGTTGGTTCCCCTTTGGAATGCTCTCCTCCCACAGTCGGTTGCACGGAGCCCATTCCTACCGAGTGCCGTGGAATTACGGTGACAAAGCCGTCGAGGTGGCCAGGCGGTTCATCGCCCTCAAGAACAGACTGATGCCCTATCTCCTCACCCATGCCCAGGAGATCACTGACGCTGGGACCCCCTTGATGCGCCACATGGTGCTCGAGTATCCCCACGACCGTGGAAGCGTCCATGTTGATACCCAGTACCTCCTGGGCCCGGACCTCCTCGTGGCTCCGGTCTTCACCGAATCCGGCGCTGTTGACGTCTACTTTCCCTCCGATGGATGGACCGACATCCTCTCCGGCGATCACGTCGAGCGGGCCGGCTGGGCCCATCAGATCCACGGTCTGGACACCTTGCCGGTCCTCGTGGCCGACGGCACGGTGCTGCCGCTCGGGGCGGTCGACGACCGGCCTGACTACGACTGGTGTCACGACCTGCTTCTCTACATCTTCCGACCTGCAGAGGGTGAGAAAACCGTCCGGGTACCTCAGCCGGATGGCACAGCTGCCGAGTTCACGGTGGCTCGAGACGGATCAGATGTGGTCGTGACAGCCAGCGGCACGCACGCACCCTGGAAGGCCGTCATCGTCGGCGCTCCAATTGAGGAGGTGGAAACAAGACAGCACAGCAACGACACACCAGTACCGGGAATCGTTGGCGGGGTAGTTCTGCAGTCGCGGGACAACACCCTGACATTCCGCTTGGCCTGAAATCTCATCTGAGCACAACACACAACATCAAGCAGTTTCCAAAAAGGGAGAAAGACATGCACAACGCAATCAGTAAGCGACGCACACGTCGCGTTCTCGGCACCATCTCCGCAATCGCAGCCCTATCACTCACACTGACGGCATGCGGCACCGACGACGGTGCGGCACCCACCGAAAGTGAAGCAGCCTCCGGTGACGTTGTTCTGGAAGTGTGGGACTACCTCGGGCAGGGAGTCAGCCACACCGCCATGGAAAGCGTCGTTGATGCCTACGAGTCCGCAAATCCCGGCACCACCATCAACCGAACATCCTTCGCGTACTCCGATCTGGCAAAGGCCATCGTCCAGGGTGGAGTGGGCGGATCTGTTCCAGACGTTGCCATCGTTGACGTCGTCGATACCCAGAACTTCGCGTCGCTGGGACTTCTGAAGGACATCACCTCGTCAGACGGTGAGCGCTCCGACGAGTTCTTTGACGGTCCGTGGGAAAGCACCCAGGTGGACGGAAAGACCTTCGGGTTGCCGCTCAACAGCAACAACCTTGCGCTGTACTACAACAAGGACAAGTTTGAGGCGGCGAATGTCGAAGTCCCCGCCACATGGGACGAACTCCGCGACACCGCAGTCACCCTCAGCGCAGCTGATGAGTACGGCATCACGATGAGTGGGGTCAAGAACGAGCAGGGAACCTTCCAGTACCTGCCGTTCCTGTGGCAGACAGGAGGGGATCTGGACACCTTCGAAACTGATGGAGCCACCTCGCTGCAGTACCTCAAGGACCTCATCGACGATGGTGCCATGACCAGCTCTGTGGCCAACTACTCCCAAGAGGATGCCCGCACCCAGTTCGTCAACGGCAAGTCCGCCATGATGATCAACGGACCCTGGGAGCTCCAGAACCTGAAGGAAGCAGGCATCAACTACGGCGTTGCGCCACTGCCCGCCGGCGCTGAAGCAGCGACCGGACTGGGAGGCGAAAACGTCGTCGCCTTCGATCAGGCGCAGCAGCCCGATGCAGCCGTTGCCTTCCTGGAGTTCTTGACCAGCGAAGAGGGGGCCAAGATCTACTGTGATGAGTCGGGACAGCTCTCCAGCCGGGTTGACCTCGAAGGCCAGCTGAAGCTCTCCGACGACCCGGACATGCAGGTCTTCGAAGCCCAACTTGATGTTGCTCACGCCCGTGCCTATGGAGCTCAGTACAACGAGATCTCCGCAGCTGTGCAGGAGGCGCTTCAGAAGGTTCTCACCGGAGCTGCCTCCGCCGATGACGCAGCAGCTGAAGCTGCCAAAACCATCACACCGCTCCTGCCCTGACCATGTCCATTCATCCCGCTCCCACGGCGGCCACCACGCAGCCCAAACGTCGTCACGCGACACTACAGTCGCAAACGCGGCGTTTGGGGCTGGCGTTGGCGGCACCGGCCGTCCTCTACATCGCGGTATTCCTCGCGTTTCCGTTGCTGTACAACATGTACCTGAGCGTCACCGATGCCAAAGGCGCCAACCTGATCTCCGGCTCCCTGCCCTTTGTGGGACTGGACAACTACATCAAGGTTCTCGGTGATCCCGGATTCTGGTACTCCGGAATGCTCAGCCTGATCTTCACCGTTTCCTGCTTGATTCTGCAGTACGTGTTCGGATTCGCTCTCGCGCTGTTCTTCAGGAAGCCCTTCCCCGGGAACGGGCCCATCCGAGCTCTGCTGCTCGTGGGATGGATTCTTCCGCCCGTGGTGACCGCCACCATCTTTCGGTGGATGTTCGACAGCGATTACGGCGTGCTGAATCACTTCTTGATGTCTTTGGGACTCATTGATGAACCGGTGCTCTGGCTGTCCCAGGGTGCCACGGCGATGGCGTCGGTCATCATTGCCAACCTGTGGGTGGGTATCCCGTTCAACATGTTGTTGCTGCTCTCGGGGCTGCACCTCATCGACGAGACGCTCTACGAGGCTGCTGCAGTTGACAGCGCCTCTCGTTGGCAGCAGTTCAAGAGCATTACTTTTCCGCTCATGATGCCCGTATCCATCTCTGTGTTGCTGCTCGGCGTCATCAACACCTACAAGGTCTTCGACCTCATCTACACCATGACGCGAGGTGGCCCGGTCAACTCGACCACCACACTCCCCATCTACACCTACTTGGAAACTTTCAGCTTCTTCCAGTTCGGAACCGGCGCGGCCGCCTCAGCAGTGACTCTGGTCCTGCCCCTTGCCCTGTCGTACTTCTACGTCAAAAGCCTCAACCAGGAGGAGAGATGACCAGCACCGTTGCACCAATCACTCCGACAACGACCGCCGATAGCAAACGAACAGGGAGGAAGCGGCGACAGATCGCGGTCAAATCCGCCATTGCCTGGCTTATTGCTGCCGTCTACCTGTTCCCGGTGTACTGGATGATCAACACGTCACTGAAGACGAGCCAGGACATGTTTGCCATTCCGCCGCAGATGTTCCCGGTCAATCCATATTTGGGTTCATACAAAGCAGTGTTCTCGCCCACGTATGGGATACCGCAGGCCTTCCTCAACAGTACGCTCATCGCCTTGTCTGTTCTCGTCCTGACATTGCTGATCGCAATAC
>CBDTVQ010000105.1:0-6709 GCA_965364045.1 uncultured Tessaracoccus sp.
AAACGGGGGAACCCTTGAAAGTAATCTGTGTCATCCCCCGATCTTTGCCGATGTGGGAGCTGGGGGCGAGTTGTTCCACCGATTGGTCGGTTCAGGGAAGGGTGTGGAGAGCCAGGATGGCGTCGGCCAGCGCTTGCAGGTCGTTGTTCTTCACGCGCTGGGTGTTCGCCGACGGGCTGATCCCTTCGGCTTCGGCCACGTCTGCGTTGTTGAGGCCCCTCAACAGGCCGATCAGACTGCGGCGTGCCCCGTCCCGCAGGCTGGCAAGGTGCACGTCCACGAGCCGTGAGATGGCGTCGGCTGCCGGGATGGCGGCAGGGCGCTCGTCCCGGATGGCCGTGCGCACTCCCTCGTATCCGGATTGTCGGGAAAGTGTTTCGACGAAGTCGATGGCGTCCCTGGCCAGCCACCAGGCGTTGCCGTCCTGGATGCCTCGGTCCCCGTCAATGATGCGGACGTCACCGCCGCCAATACCGAAGCGCATATCCGCCGTGCCGAACAGTTCGTCGCGAAGCACCAGTGCCGCTTGTAAGGCGTGGCCCATCGATGCGTAGACGCCCTGGACTTCGTCGCCCACTGTGACTCGCACGGAATCGAGGCTCGGGACGCGGCGGTTGGTTTCGTCGATCGCGTGCAGGAGTTCCTCGTGCACTCGTGGTCTCTGGGCCTCGCGAGAGGCGACAAGGTCACCAAGGAGCGCCACCGAGTCTGATAGAACCTTCATTTCAGGCATATGAAGATCTTAGCTTCATCCGGTGGGTACCGCACGGAGACTGGCTCACTGCGGGAGGAGCCGGCTTGCGGTGAGGCTGCCGCTTCCCAACCCCATTGCACGCGCAATCAATCTTTGTTCAATGCAGATATTCCTTTGTAAAAGAATATGCATATCAAACACACAAAAGGGGTGTTCAAGGGTGTCTTGCGGGAGTAATTGGTCACTTCATGAGGACTATTGATGGCTTTTCGTAATCAGAGTGACAACTCTGGGGAACAGAGCTACTGTTCGTCTTGATTTAACAGAATTTGGAGGGTATGCCCGCTGGGCACGAGGCCAATAGGCCCCGTTGTTGCGGTCCGCGGCTCTCCACAACGGCTGGAGAGCGAATGTCGAACCAACGATCAGATGTTGTGAAAGTGCGCGGAGCGCGTGTTTCAGAGCGCGGCGACAGAATTGTCGCTGCGCCTCTCCGGCGCATCCTCAGCGGGCTCGTGGCAGGTGCAATAGTTCTGACGGGTGGCGCGTTCGTCGCCTCACCGGCCGTGGCAAACGGCGAGCAGGCTGTCGCGGTCACGGTGACCGGGAACGACATCCGCTCGAACGAGAGCACCTACGTCGGTTGGCACGAGGGCTACAAGAACGTCAAGCGTGCCTACTTTGTCAAGAATGACGGACTGCACCTCGGCGTCGGCGGGGTCAGGTCTCAGGTGTTGAACGGCACAGCCCCGGTGAGTGCGACCACGGCGCAACTCGAGGCACACATCACCTCTGCCGAGGTCGTCACCACCTCAGGTCTGGCAACCTTCCAGGTGCCAGTGTTTTTTGGCCCCAACGCGACTCAGGGCTACACAACATTGCGGCCGGCCGACGTGACCACAGGCAGCAACACCTTTGCAACCGGCGACGCCTGGGTCTCCAGCGGAGACATCCCCGGTGATCCCGGTGTCGCCAAGAACGTGCCAACACCGTTGTCGGACATCCTCGGCGCGGTGGGTGAGCAGGGCAGCATCAGGTTGCTCGGCTTCGGCGTGCAGGCGGAAAGGGAGGCTGTTGTCACCAGCATCACCTACGACGGCACCACTTACTCGTTCAGCCCATACGTTGCGAGTGGGCCCAACCACGCCGTCGTCGTGCGCGACGTCGACGTCAAGCCGAACGAAACCCCGCAGACCTACACCGAGTGGCATGAGGGCAAATCGGCCGACGCCTCGACCGTGAAGACCAATGGCCTGCAGCTGGGCATGCCGACTGCTTCGACCGTCATCAAGGGCACCAAGGTCTACACCGACCCCGCGAGCCAGAAAGTCACACAGGCGCAGCTGCAGAAGCTGATCTCCGATGCCAGTGTCGTCGTGGCCAACGGATCCGTCACCTTCCAGGTTCCCGTGCACTTCGGTGCCGACAACAAGTTCACGACGGTTCGCTCCACCGGTCTTGCTGCCGGGACGCACACCTTCTCTCTCACCGACACCTGGGCCTCCACACGCGCGTTCGGTCCCTACGCCGCCCACGGGGAGGGCACCCTCGGCGACATCCTTGATGCGCTTTACACTGCAGGCGCCGGCGATGTCTGGCTGGCCGGATACGGTGTCCAGGCTGACAGCAAGGCCACCGTGCCTTCGCTGGTCTGGAATGGCACCCAGTACACGTTCACGCAGCCGGTCACCGCAGCGTGCACGCCCACCCAGGGCCCCAGGGCCACGAACCAGAACTCGGACGGCTGGATCTTCGGGCTGACCGGCTCGACCAGCAAAGTGACCTTCGTCGACGGCGGCGTCCTGCTGAAGACCAATGGCTGGAGCAAGACGGACAAGGCCTCCCTCCAGCACGCAGTCGACATCGCGCTCAAGGACGTCGGCACGCCGACGATGCACCTGAGCAACGAAACAGGAGTCAAGCCCGGCATCCAGTTGGAGGTCGACTTCGACAACGACGGGACAGCCGACGCATGGCTCATCGGCGAAACGGTCTACAGCCTGCCGGACGGCACCATGCGGTACTGGCTGAGCGGGTTGCAGGCCGGCAAGGAATTCGTCAGGACCGCGGCGCCCCATGTCGGCGGCGGGCAGGGCAGCGACTGGTACGGCACCCTGGACGAATGGCTCGTGCCGTTCCCGGACGCACAGGTCTCGGAGGTGGACGTCGCGATAGGCCGCTACGCCCTGGGCACCGCGACCCTGCACTCGTTCGACTTCGGCTGCGAGAAGTTCAGCTTCGGCCTTGATGCCAGCTACCCGGCATCCACGGCAACAGTCCAGGTCTCTGATGTGCAGATCGCACCGGCGGAGAACGCCACCACCTACACCCAGTGGCACGAGGGATACGCCAATGCACAGCGGGCGTACTCCACACAGGCCGACGGACTTCACCTGGGCGACGGTGTCCACTCGCAGATCATGAAGGGCGTGGACGCCCCGGTGGCCACGACGACTCTTGAGTCCCTGATCACCAGCGCGGCCATCAGCGTCAAGGCAGGCAAGGTGACGTACCAGATTCCGATCACCTACGGCACCGCGAACACGTTCACGACGCTGAGGTCGGGATCGCTGGCGCAGGGCGACGACCACCGGTTCTCGGTCTCCGACAACTGGGTCTCCACCAAGCCGCTGAAGCGCAATGACGGTACCATCCACACCCCAACCTGGGCGACCCCGGTTGCCGACCTGGTCACATTCCTCAACGAGCAGGGCAATGTCAAGGTGCTTGGGTTCGGTGTGCAGGCCGATTCCCCTGCAGTGGTGCAGAACCTCATCTTCGGCGGCACAACGTACGAGTTCGTGCCCGCCGCAGTGACCCCGGCCACCGAGATCGTCCGAGTGACCGAGCCTGAGATTGCACTCACCGAAACCGCTGAGAACTACACCCAGTGGCACGAGGGCTACGGCAACGCCACGAAGTCCTTCTCCGTCGCCGAGAACGGCCTCCACCTCGGCAGCCCGCTGCACTCGCAGGTCATGAAGGGCCTGGAGCAGCCGGTCGCAGTGAGCGACCTGTTCGCACTGCTCACCTCGCAGGCCGACGCCTCCGTGAAGTCCGGCACCGTGACCTTCCAGGTTCCGGTGATGTTCGACCCGACGGCTTACCCGGCTGGATTCACCACGCTGCGCTCCGCGTCGCTCGGCTCGGGGGACCAAGGCTTCGCGCTTTCCGACCAGTGGATGTCGAGCAAGGCGTTCGGCGGACTTCAGGCCAACACCGCCTACGCCCTCGCTGACATCCTGGACGCGTTGAGCATGCGCTCGGACGCCAAGGCCATTGGCTTCGGTGTGCAGGCAGACTCGGCGGCCGTCGTCGACAGCATCGTCTGGGGAAACACGACGTACGTGTTCTCCGGCGAGATGGTTGCAGGCACCGCAACGATCACTGGTGCCGCGAAGGTTGGCGAGACGCTGACCGCGAACGCCGGCGACTGGGACCCCGCCAGCAGCACCTACAGCCATCAGTGGCTGCGGGATGGCGTGGCGATCAGCGGCGCGACCGGGCAGACCTACGTGCCCGTCGTGGCCGACGTGGGCGCCGAGCTCTCGGTGTCGGTCACAGGATCGAAGGTCGGTTACACGGCTGTCACCACGACCTCCGCGAAAACCGATGAGGTTCCACCCACGGCTCCGAGCGTTCCGGCGGCACCGACCGCGGCGCTTGAGGGCCGCTCCGACGTCAAGGTGACCTGGGCGGCGCCCGCCAACGGCGGATCCGCCATCACCGGGTACACCGTGACCCTCACCCCCACCACCGGTACGAGCGCTCCGGTCGTGAGCTCGGTTGGCGCGGGCGAGACCTCGCACGTGTTCACCGGCCTGACGGCGGCTCTGTCCTTCACTGCGACGGTTGCGGCCACGAACATCGCGGGGACCTCGGCGAACTCTGCCGCCTCCACCCCGCCGGTTCGGACCCACATCCAGTTCTGTGAGGCCGTCACCGATGGTGGGGTGTCCACAAACGGACTGGGCGCCGCCAACGGATGGTCGTTCTCCGGCACGCTGGCCAAGGGCCACAACGAATACGTTGATGGTGGGCTGCACGTTTTCACCGACGCGCCCGCGGACAGCAAGTCGAAGGCGGTCGCCTACAAGACGGTGACGCCCATTCCACTGGCGCAGGTGGGGGAGCCCAGCATCGAGTTCGCGAGCTTCACGGGCGCTCGTCCAAGCATCCAGTTGCGTGTGTCGACGACGGGCAGCGCCTACGGGGGCAGCTACGTCGTCGGTGAGCCTTGGGCTTATGGCCAATACAAGTGGTGGAGCAACGGCAGTTTCGGTGTTTCTCCGGGACTGGGCTACAAAAGCTACGGCACGCTGACCGATTACCTGGCGGCCCACCCGAATGCAGTGGTCAACCAGATCGGCTACAGCCTGGGTTCCGGTGTCTCGGGTGACGCGACGATCACGTCGATGACGTTCGGCTGCGTCAAGTACACCTTCGATGTGGCCCCGACCGTTCAGGCGGATACCCCGACGATCAGCGGTAACGCGGTGTTCGGCTCGGTGCTTACGGCCAACCCGGGCGACGGCTGGATGCCGACCGACGCCTCCTTCACCTATCAGTGGCAACGCGATGGCGTCAGCCTCGGTTCCTCCGCCAGATCGAAGACCTATGCCCCCGTGGCAGCCGACATCGGCACGTTGCTGACGGTGACCATGTCCGGCACCAAGACCGGCTTCGTGGGTGCTTCGGCGACCTCGGAGCCCACCACCGCCGTGGTGGCCGCAACGATGGCCGGACAGGCGTCGATCACCGGTGACACGGTCGTCGGCAGCACGCTGACGGCGGTGCCCGGTGCATGGACCCCGGCGAATGCCACGGTTGGCTACGAGTGGTTCCGCAATGGTGTTGCCATCTCCGATGCCATAGCCAAGAGCTACGTTCTGGTTCCCGCAGATATGCGGGCGACGATCACGGTCGCGATCACTGGCTCGGCCACCGGTTACAGCCCCGCGACGTTCACGTCGGCGGCAACGGCAGCCGTTACGGTCGGGGCGGTGGTGCAGCAGTGCACGACCGTTGGGGCTGGGCCGCTCTCGACCAACCTTGACAACAACGGATGGGACTTCACCCAGACCCGTGCAACGGGCCACAACGACTATGTTGCTGGCGGCCTGCACGTGTGGACGGAAGGCGGCACGTCGACCGACAAGGCTGCGGGATATCGCGTCCTGGACATTCCGTTGGCCGACGTTGGTCAGGTGGTCGTGGACCTCAGCGATGGTGTTGATGGTCTTCCCAGCGTTCAACTTGGCGTCGATCGTGATGGGAATGGCACGTGGGATGGCTACCTCGTGAACGAGGGAGACATCTATGGGGCCGGTATGTGGTGGGTCAACAAGCCCAGCTTCGGGGTCCCCTCCGGAGGCGGCTACGACAGCCTCGGCACGCTGGATGAGTACATTGCTGCCAATCCCGCAGCGAAGATCATGAGCCTTGGCTACAGCCTGGGTTCGGGACTCAAGGGCTCCGCGGTGATCCACTCGATCACGCTCGGTTGCACCGAGTACACCTTCGACGGGAGGATCGTCGGATTTACTCCCACGATCTCCGGTTCGCCCACGGTTTATCAGACGTTGACCGCCGATTGGAACGAGTCGGACTGGGAGCCGACTGGCCTCACCTTCGCCCACCAGTGGCTGCGGGATGGAGAGCTCATCACGGGCGCCACCGGTTCGACCTACACCCTGGGTGCCGCTGACGTGGACGCCAAGATTTCGGTGTCGGTCACCGGTTCCAAGGCTGGCTACACGGAGGTCACCAAGCACTCCGATGAGACCGATGCGGTTGCCAGGGCGGTGTTTGTCACGGTGAAGCCTGTGGTTGGCGGCATCGTGCAGGTGGGCCGGATCCTTTCGGCCACGGATCCTGTTTGGACGCCCAAGGCGGATGCTTTGAGCTACCAGTGGTTTGTCGGTGGTGTTGCGGTGAGCGGTGCGACCAGCAAGGTGTACACGGTTGCGGTGGCTGACCTGGGCGAGAAGGTCACTTTCGCGGTGACTGGCATGA
>CBDTVQ010000106.1:0-6693 GCA_965364045.1 uncultured Tessaracoccus sp.
ACCCTGCCCTTCTTCGCCCCGGCCGCTTCGACCGCCAGATCTCCGTCGAGGCTCCCGACCTGGAGGGCCGCACCCACATCCTCCAGGTGCATGCGAAGGGCAAGCCCATCGCCGATGGGATTGACCTGGCCTCCATCGCCCGCCGTACCCCCGGCTTCTCGGGGGCGGACCTGGCGAACGTGCTGAACGAGGCAGCCCTGCTGTCCGCACGGCTGAATCTGGATTCCATCGGTCAGTCGGAGCTCGAGGAAGCCATCGATCGTGTCATCGCAGGCCCGCAGAAACGGAGCCGCCTGATGAACGATCGCGAACGCCTCATCACCGCGTACCACGAGGGCGGCCATGCGCTGGTGGCTGCGGCCATGCCCGGCACCGATCCGGTCCAGAAGGTCACGATCCTGCCCCGTGGTCGCGCTCTCGGCTACACGATGGTGATGCCTGACGACGACAAGTATTCGCAGACCCGCGGAGAACTCCTCGACCAGATGGCCTACATGATGGGTGGCCGTGCGGCGGAGGAACTGATCTTCCACGATCCCACCACCGGTGCACAGAATGACATCGAGAAGGCCACCAAGGTGGCTCGTGCCATGGTCATGCAGTACGGAATGTCGGAGCGCATCGGCGCCGTGCAACTGGGAGGCGGGGACTCCGAGCCCTTCATGGGTATGCGGGGCTCCCAGCCCAGCAAGGAATTCTCCGAGAGCAGTGCCGCCATCGTTGACTCCGAGATCTCCAAACTCATCCACACCGCACATCAGGAGGCCTTCGACACACTCGTGGAAAATCGTGACGTGCTCGACGAACTCGTTCGCCAGTTGTTCGCCAAGGAGACCCTGAACCGTCGCGAAGTCGCTGACATCTTCATACCCCTGCGTCTTCGCGGGAAGCGCCCCGCCTGGACCGGCTCTGACCTGCGGGTGCCCTCTGACGAACCGCCGATCGAGATCCCACCCGGTCCGGTCCAGCCAGTTGTGGCCCAGCCAACACCAACCCCGCCTTCCGTCACGCCTGGAGATGATCCAACCGGGCCACCGACGCCGGGACCGGACACGTGGGAGCCACCCTCGACAGGTCCCGACACCTGGGACCCGCCGGCGTGGGGCCCACCGACGGGGCCCAGGGCCTGATGGTTGACCACGCTCGCATCGAGGCCGCTGTCAGGGAGATTCTGCTGGCGGTGGGCGAGGACCCGGACCGGGACGGTTTGCAGGGCACCCCGGCGCGGGTGGCCCGCTCCTACGAGGAACTCTTCTCCGGCCTGGGGGGCGATCCCGCCGCCCTGCTGTCCACCACCTTCGACATCCAGCACGAAGAACTTGTGCTCGTGCGCGACGTGGAGCTGACCAGTTGCTGCGAACACCACCTGCTGCCCTTCACCGGGGTGGCGCACGTGGGCTACATACCCGGCCCGGGAGGCAGGGTTACCGGGCTCTCGAAGCTGGCCCGTCTCGTGGACATCTACGCCCGACGCCCGCAGATACAGGAACGCCTGACGAGCCAGATCGCCGATGCCCTCGTGGAGCACATCGGCGCGAGTGGAGTCATCGTCGTGGTGGAGGCCGAACACATGTGCATGACCATGCGTGGCGTCCGCAAACGGGGCAGCCGGACCATCACCAGCGCTGTGCGCGGACGCCTGCGCAATGCGGCGACCAGGGCCGAGGCCATGAGTCTGATCATCGGCCGCTGAGCCATGACGCTCATTATGGGCGTGGTCAATGCCACTCCCGATTCCTTTTCCGACGGCGGCCTCCTCCGCTGCACCGACGCCGCGATCTCCCACGGACTCCGCCTGGCGGCCCAGGGCGCGGCGATCATCGACGTGGGTGGCGAATCAACCCGGCCCGGGGCTGATCGGGTGTCGGAGGAGGAGGAACTCCGTCGGGTGCTCCCCGTGGTTTCCGGACTGGCGAGTGAGGGCGTCCCGGTCTCCATCGACACGATGCGTGCAGCCACAGCGGTGGCCGCCGTGGACGCAGGCGCCCGGATCGTCAATGATGTCTCCGGTGGCCTGGCTGATCCGGACATGTTGCGATGCGTCGCCACCATGGACGTGGACTACGTGGTGATGCACTGGCGAGCCCAGTCAAGCAAGATGCAGGCCGAGGCGGTGTACCGGGACGTTGTCGAGGATGTGCTGGGTGAACTGCTGGAGCGCCGCGACGCCGCGGAGGCCGCCGGGATCCATTCGGCCCGGATCATTCTTGACCCCGGAATCGGTTTCTCGAAGTTGGGCGAACACAACTGGACCCTGCTCCGGGCACTGGGGCGTTTCAACGCCCTCGGACACCGGGTACTGGTGGGGGTGTCGAGAAAAAAGTTTCTCGGCGATGTGCTGGGTGGGCGGCCGGCCATTGAACGAGATGCGGCCACAGCCGCCGTCAGTGGATGGTGTGCGTCGCACGGGATCTGGGGCGTCAGGACACATGAGGTGAGGACTCAGTGCGACGCAGTTGCCGTGGGTTCCCGCCTGCCTGTGCTGTGACTGCGCGACGCTCCCGCGAGTGATCCACCCAGATCGGTGGGGTACAGTCTCGGACGAAAGATGAAGCCATTCCTCACCGCCAAACCTTCACGTCAGGGAGAGCAAGTCATCGACTGGATCACCATCTCGGGGCTGACCGCCACCGGGTACCACGGGGTCTTCCCCGCGGAGCGCCGTGACGGTCAGATCTTCGTGACCGACGTGGAACTGGGTCTTGATCTGGACACCCGGTCCGATGACCTCTCCGGCACAGTGAATTATAAGGAGGTGGCGGACGACGTGATGGCAATCATCAGCGGTCAGGCGTTCAACCTCATCGAGACGGTGGCCGGCCGCGTCGCTGACCGCTGCCTGTCCTTCGACAGGGTCACAGAGGTGAAGGTCACGATTCACAAGCCACAGGCGCCCGTGCAGCATGATTTCACCGACCTGTCCGTCACGATCCACAGGAGCAAACATGATCAACGGCCCCATTGACATCGACGTTGACACCCTCGGGAATCTTCGGCCCATCTCCAAGGTCGTCTTCAGTCTCGGGTCCAACGTTGGGGATTCCGCGGCGATCCTCACCGAAGCGGTGGAGTTTCTCGCCGAGACCCCTGACGTGATCATCGTTGATGTGTCGCCGGTGTATGAGACCACACCCGTTGGCGGACCTGATCAGCCGGATTTTCTGAACCTCGTCGTGGTGGCGGAATCCACGCTGGAGCCGCTCACCCTTCTGGATCGCGCCTTTGCGATTGAAGACAATTTCGGTCGGTCCCGCGAAGAGGTCAATGGCCCTCGCACACTCGACATCGACATTGTCATGGTGGGCAAGCGCATTAGCGAGGACCACCTGGAATTGCCCCATCCCCGGGCGCATGAACGCGCTTTCGTCATGGTGCCGTGGCTGGACATCGATCCCTTGGCAGTGATCGAGGGTCGGGGGCCCATCGCGGAACTGCTGGGCAACGTTGACACATCGGGCGTGCGGCGCCGGGACGACATCGTCATCACGGCCGCTACACGGTTTTGAACCAGCCGGGGGCTCCGCGGCCGAAACTGACGCTCACCACGCCGCGCCAAGTGGGTATCTCGGCGGTCGCCGGGGCACTCGTCTGCGCTGTTCTGCTGGTTGTTCTCGATCTGTTCAACGCGTTCCCGCCTGTTGTTCCATGGACAGTTCCGGGTGTGCTGGTGGTGATGGCAGTGGCCGCTTGGGTCTTTGCCAGGAGCATGCCGGGCCGACGTGAGGAGCGGAGTATCTCCAGCGGGGAGGCGGTTGCCGTCCTGCTCGTGGCGAAGTCCATGGTGATGACCGGGGCCGTGCTGGCCGGAGGACACGCGGTCTACGTAGGGCGGTTCGTCGGAGCGTTGTTCGCAGAGCAGCCAGCGGCGCGGGTCTACCAGGGTTCGGCCACGATCATTGCCTCGTTGTTTCTGGCCTTTGCTGGATATGCCTTGGAGAAGGCGTGCATGGTTTCGGTGGATGATGATTCCGACGAAGGCGGAACACAAGCGGGCAGCCCGGCCTGACCCCGCTGTGGCTGAATACGGCTGCACTCGGACCTGACAATGCGCAACACGCGGACCCGGGTCGCCCACATTCGTCGTCGGGTGACATAACCTTCCCCACATGGCAGGCCGACGAGTAGTACAAAAATCTTCCGAACGTAATCTTGCGCTGACGATCCTCATCGTCGGCACCCTGGCCACGGTCGCTTCTCTCTTCGGTGGGATCTGGTTCGTCCGTGGCGGCGCCCTCGTGGCCGTGGCCATGGCCTTCGTGGCCGTTGGTATTGCTTGGCGCGAGCTTGAAAGAGAACGATCTGCCCATCGGGAGGAAGTCAGGCATCAGGTGGCCCTGCGTGTGGAGCAGTCCGAAAAGCATCACGGTGATTCGATGGCGATGTTGGATCGCTTCGCCCGCCGTGTGGAAAATCTCAAGTCCGTGATTGCAACCCAGCGCAGGCAACTCGGCGCGGCCAATGCAGAACTCAGCAGCATGCGCGGGAACTCCGTCTGGCTGCGCGGAGAGATTGCAGAGCGCCAGTCCCGCGTTGATGCTTTGACCACCCGCCTCGCGAGCATCGAGGCCCAGCAGACCGACAACGTCATCGATCTCCCCCGACACGGGGCTGCCTCCCGGGACCCCAGGGTCGAGGATCTCTGGGCCGATGGCGAGCATCCCACCATGGTGAATCTGGCCCGGATCCAGCTCGATGCCTTCGAGGAGTCGCGCCTCCAGGCCTGAGCGTCCCCAGGCCAATCGTCCAGATCGCCGATGCCGTGACCCACTGGGGTCACGACGTCGGCGATCTGGCTTTCCCGTGCCTCCGGGAGCAGCAAAGCAGGGCCGGAGTTCACACCGCTTGGACGACGGCTGTTTTGGCGGCGAAGCCTCGTCAAGGTCCCGGCGCACGTCGAACCTGAGCCCTCCAACGGTGGGAGCCTGGGCGTGGGCCAATTCCCGGACCAGGACTGGAGTCCGACGCCCACGGTGCTGGGGTGACCGCTACGGAGTGACATTGACCCACGTGGGTCCAGGGGAGGGCCACCGATGTCGAATCCAAGTATATTCACCGCAGATACCTTTCGTTAACCCTAACGTCGAGTAATGTGTTGAATAAGGGGTGACAGACGTTGCTTCGTGATTTCAAGGCCTCCCAAGACAATGGCGGAGGTAGGGCGGAGAAGTGAATCATGGCACGCAAGGTTCAAATGATCTTGTTGGACGATATTGATGGTGGCGAAGCAAAGCGGACTGCAACCTTTGCGCTCGATGGCAAGGCCTATGAGATTGATCTGAACGAAGCGAATCTGGACAAGTTGTCGGAGGCGTTGGCCCCCTTCATTGAAAAGGCGCGTCGAAGCACAACGGGTGGGGGACGTCGTCCGGGCACACGCGGCGCCGCTTCCACTGGCGGCGATGCTTCAGCGGTGCGTACCTGGGCGCGCGAGCACGGCTACGACGTGTCGGATCGTGGACGCGTCCCCAAGGAAATCCGGGACGCATACGACCAGTCCCACTGACGGTTTCGCCACTGGTGAACGGTGGAACTCTGGTTCTTGGGGCAGCGTTGGTTAAGCTGTAAGGAGCCGGGGTTCCACCGTCGCCTGGTGTGACCTTGCAGGAGGGAAATTCAATGTTCGAACGGTTTACTGACCGGGCCCGTCGGGTCATCGTGCTGGCGCAGGACGAGGCCAAGCTGCTGAATCACAACTACATCGGTACGGAGCACATCCTGCTCGGCCTCATCCATGAGGGAGAGGGTGTTGCCGCCAAGGCCCTGGAGTCACTCGGGATCTCGCTGGAGGCCGTGCGTGAGCAGGTGGAGGAGATCATCGGTCAGGGACAACAGGTCCCCACCGGACACATCCCCTTCACCCCGAGGGCCAAGCGTGTGCTCGAGCTTTCGCTGCGCGAGGCGCTCCAGATGAATCACACCTACATCGGCACAGAGCACATCCTGCTTGGCCTGATCCGTGAAGGGGAAGGTGTCGCAGCCCAGGCTTTGCTCAAGCTCGGTGCGGATCTCAATCGCGTTCGCTCCACCGTCATCCAGTTGCTGTCCGGTTATCAGGGCAAGGAATCCTCATTGGCTGGGGCCCCGGAGAGCGGGCCGGAAAAGTCCTCCTCGCAGGTCCTTGACCAGTTCGGCCGCAACCTGACGCAGGCTGCTCGTGAGAATGCCCTGGATCCCGTCATTGGTCGCGTCAAGGAAATCGAGCGCGTCATGACGGTGCTCAGCCGCCGCACCAAGAACAACCCCGTCCTGATCGGTGAACCCGGCGTGGGCAAGACCGCTGTCGTCGAGGGACTGGCGCAGGCCATCGTGCGCGGTGACGTGCCGGAAACCCTGCGTGACAAGCAGATCTACACCCTGGATCTGGGAGCTCTCGTTGCCGGCTCCAGGTACCGCGGTGATTTCGAGGAGCGCCTCAAGAAGGTGCTGAAGGAGATCAAGTCGCGTGGTGACATCATGCTCTTCATCGACGAGATCCACACCCTTGTCGGAGCCGGAGCAGCAGAGGGCGCCATCGACGCAGCGTCCATCCTGAAGCCCATGCTGGCCCGCGGCGAGCTGCAAACCATTGGTGCCACGACGCTGGACGAATACCGCAAGCACATCGAGAAGGATGCGGCGCTGGAGCGACGCTTCCAGCCGATCCAGGTGGCGGAGCCCTCCGTGGCGCACACCGTCGACATCCTCAAGGGTCTT
>CBDTVQ010000107.1:0-6687 GCA_965364045.1 uncultured Tessaracoccus sp.
CGTGGTGCAGGTGATCGTGCTCGCGTTCGCCCTCGTGGCCCTGGTCTGGGGAGGATGGAGAGCCTCCAACAACGCTTGGACACAAGAGCTCAGTGCCCTGCCCTTCACCTTCGGTCAGATGTACCTGGCGCTGCCCATCTCTGGCGTACTCATGGCGTTCTACTCGGTGTACTACATCCAGGGCATCGCGCGGGGCATCGTCTCGCCGTACCCCGAGATGGCGGAGGATCCGGAGCTCCAGATGGACAAGTACGCTGCCGACACCCTCGTGCTGCCCGATGCCGACGAGGCAGAGCTGCGCAGTGATGGCTCGATCAACGACAACTCCACCGGGTCGACCACCAACCACGACGACGACAAGGGGGCATGATGGACCCCGCAACACTAGCTGGACTCATCCTGCTGTTCGGGATCATCATCGGCATCGTCTTCTCGATGCCCATCGCAGTCGTCATCGGCAGCGCGTCCTTCCTCGCCGCCGTGACACTCCTCGGCCTGGAGGAGGCCGTGCTCGCGACAGCGCAACGCATGTTCACGGGCATCAACTCCTTCCCCCTCCTGGCCATCCCCCTCTTTGTGCTGGCGGGGGTCATCATGAACAACGGCGGTATCGCCGGTCGCCTCGTCGACGCCGCCAAGGTGTTGACAGGACGGATGCCGGCCTCGCTGGCACAGACCAACATCGTGGCGAACTCGCTGTTCGGAGCCGTCTCCGGGGCAGCCGTGGCGGCTGCTGCGGCCGTGGGAACAGTGATGAACCCCCGGATGGTCAAGGAGAAATACGACAGGCCCTTCGCGGCAGCTGTCAACGTTGCTTCGGCGCCCACGGGAATGATGATCCCGCCGTCGAACACCTTCATCGTGTACTCGCTGGTCTCCAGCACCTCCATTGCCGCGCTGTTCATGGCAGGGCTCTTTCCGGGCATCCTCTGGGCGGTCGCGTGCATGATCGTGACGTACCTGTACGCCCGCCGCCAACCCGGAAAGCTGAAGTCCAAGGAGCATGCCACATTCGGCCAGGCGCTGGGCATCATCTGGCGGGCGTTTCCGTCGCTGCTGATGATCGTCATCGTGGTGGGTGGCATCCTCATCGGTTTCTTCACCGCCACCGAGTCGGCATCGATCGCCGTCGTCTACTGCCTGGTTCTCTCGGCCATCTACCGCTCCATCAAGATCAAAGAAATGCCTGACATCCTCATCGACGCCGGGCGCACCACAGCCATCGTCATGCTGCTGGTTGCCGTCTCCACAGCCCTGTCCTTCGTGATGTCGTTCGCACGCATCCCGGACCTGATCTCCGACACGATCCTGGGGGTCACGGACAGCAAGACAGCCATTCTCCTGATCATGATGGTCGTGCTGCTCATCGTGGGAACGTTCATGGATCCGACGCCTGCCATCCTGATCTTCGTCCCCATCTTCCTGCCGATCGCCAAGGAACTCGGCGTGGATCCCGTGCACTTCGGTGCAATGGTCGTGATGAACCTGTCGCTGGGCGTGATCACACCTCCGGTGGGCAATGTGTTGTTCGTCGGGGCCAGAGTGGCCCGGTTGCGCATCGAGCCCGTGATCAAGAAGCTGTGGCCCTTCCTCATCGCGATTCTGGTGGCGTTGTTCCTCGTCGTCTTCGTTCCGGAGATCTCGTTGTGGCTGCCGAAGACCATGGGGCTCATCGTCGGCTGACAGACAACAGATGACAGGGGCGTGGCGGTCGGCTTGTCCGGCCACACGCCCCTTTTATCTGCTCATCGCACATGTCTGTTTTCCGCATCCCATCTCTGTGAAGGACGAAAGGAGTTGACGGCATGCATGATGATCTGCGCGTCGGAATCGTTGGAATGGGTGCCGTTGGCATCACCCACGCCAGGGCCCTGCACCAGGTTAAGGGTGCCCGTCTGACCGCCTGGAGCGGCGGCGACCCCGGCAGCGGAGCAGATCTCGACTGGCCCGACGCCCACCGGATGACCCATGACGCCCTACTGGGCTACGACGGGGTGGATGTGGTGGTGCTGTGCTCACCCACCGAGTTCCATGGCCGTGACGCCATCGCCGTGGCGAAGTCCGGCCGCCACGTGGTGGTGGAGAAGCCGATGACACTCAGCGTGGCCGAGTCAGAGCAATTGGTGGCGCTCCAGCAAGCCGGTCCGGGACTTGTGGCCATGGTGTCGCAGCGTCGATTCGAATCGGAGTACGCGACGGTGAAGCGGCTTCTCGATGCAGGAGAGCTGGGGGAGATCCGGCTGGCCATGGCCCAGGTGCCGTGGTTTCGGGACGAATCCTACTTCCAGGCGTCGCCCTGGCGCTCCGGTGCAGCGGGCGGTGGGTCACTCGTGAATCAGGGGGTGCACAGCGTCGATCTGCTCCAGTGGCTGTGTGGCCCGGTGCATGCGGTGACTGCACAGGCGGCAACCCAGACCGGGGCGATGGAGGCCGAGGACACGCTCGTGGCCACGATCCGATTCTCCTCCGGAGCGCTGGGAACCGTGGTCACCTCCACAGCCACGCCCCCCGGATTCCCCGCTTCCCTGACGATCCACACCTCACGGGGCCGGATCGAACTGGGGCAGGGTGAGGTGCATTCCTGGCAGATTCCAGGGATTCCCCCTCCGGAGCAGGGATCGGTTGCCCCGAGCGGATCATCGGATCCCGCAGCCATAGGGCTGGCGGGGCACGTGGCCGTGTGGGAGGACGTGGTGGATGCCATTCGCAAAAGCCGCAGGCCTTTCGTTGATGCTGTGGAGGGAGCCGCGGTGACCCGTTTGCTCTGTGCCATCCGGGAGGCTGCCCGCACGGGGCAAGAGGTCATCCTGTCGGATCTGGTCTGAATCCTTGTTGGTGCTGGGGTCCACATGGATTCAGCCGGAGGGGAACGGTCTGTCCCCGCCATGGATCGATACTCCTTCGATAGGCTGCGGACATAACTGGAAGGGGACTCCACAATGGGTTTGCAGAATGAGCTGCTCGGCTTTGCCACCTCGGTTGGCGACATGTTCCGGAAGCGCGTGGCGGAAACGCCCGGCGTTCTGGCGTTCATGGAACCTGATCGGGCAGACGGCCCCAACACCTGGAAGAACTACACGTGGGCGGAGACCCGCGAGCACGTTGATGTGCTGGCGGCTGGTCTGCTTGCCCGCGGACTGGGTGCCGAGGAGCGCGTCGGGATCATCTCCAACACCCGGCTGGAATGGATCTTCCTCGACCTTGCGATCGCTTGTGCTGCTGGTGCCACCACGACGGTGTACCCCAACACGGCCGCCGGTGACGTGAGCTACATCCTGCACGACTCGGGCTCCGTCATCGTGGTGGCGGAAAATGCGGAGCAGTTGGGCAAGGTGACAGACGACGAGGTTCTCGCAACGGAGGTCCACACCATCGTCGTGATTGATCCTTCCGGTGTGGAGGAAACGGATCGCATCATCAGCTACGCGACGCTCAAGCGGCTCGGGGCTGAAGCGCTCGCGGCCAACGCCACGCTCGTGGATGATGCGATCGCCAGCACCAACCACGACAGCCTCAGCACACTCATCTACACCTCCGGCACCACGGGACAGCCCAAGGGTGTGCGTCTGAACCACGGCTCCTGGGTCTACGAGGGTGCCGCTACCAAGCACTGGGACCTGCTGTCACCCACGGACCTGCAATACCTCTGGCTCCCGCTGAGCCATGTCTTCGGCAAGGCGCTGCTGGCTGTCCAGCTATCCTACGGGTTCGCCTCTGCCGTGGATGGCCGCATCGAACGGATCGTTGCCGGGCTCGGTGAAGTCAAACCCACGTTCATGTGTGGTGCTCCCCGCATCTTCGAGAAGGTGCGTGCCGCGGTCCTCACAGGCAGCACGGGGATCAAGGGCAGGATCGCCAGGTGGGCGTTCGGCGTGGGCGCGAAGAGCCGGCCGTACCGTCTTGAGGGACGCGAGCTCCCGGGCCTTCTGGGTGTGCAGTACAAAGTGGCCGACAAGCTGGTGTTCAGCAAACTCAAGGAGAAGCTGGGCGGAAACATCCGCTTCCTCATCTCCGGCTCAGCCAAGCTGTCCTCACAGGTGCAGCAGTGGTTCTACTCCGCCGGCATCGTGATCGTGGAGGGCTACGGCTCAACCGAAACGAGCGCCATCGCCTTCCTGAACGTGCCCACGGATCCGAAGTTCGGGACCGTCGGCAAGGCACTGCCGGGCATCGAGGCGAAGCTCGCGGAGGACCACGAGGTCCTGATCCGTGGCCCCATCGTCACTCCGGGCTACCACGGGAAACAGGACCAGACCGACGAGGTGCTGGTGGATGGCTGGTACCACACGGGCGACATCGGAGCGTTTGACGCCAACGGCAACCTCAGCATCACGGACCGAAAGAAGGACCTCTTTAAGACCTCTGGCGGCAAGTACGTCGCACCGCAGAAGGTGGAGGGCGCTCTGACGGCGAACATTCCCTACGTGTCGCAGGCCGTGGCTGTGGGAGCAGACCGCAAGTACTGCTCGGCGCTCCTGGTGCTCGATCCGCCGCTGCTGCAGAAGTGGGCCGAGAAGCGCTCAATGTCGCACCTCACTTACGCGGAGCTGACGCAACTCCCGGAGATCCATGACTCCATTGAGCGTCAGGTCGAGAAGGCCAACACTCGGCTGGAACGGTGGGAAACCGTCAAGCGGTTCGCCATCCTGGATCACGAGCTGACCGTGGCCAATGAAGGGGTCACACCCAACATGAAGGTGCGACGCTCGGCCGTGTCCAAGCGCTACGCGGACCTCGTGGACTCGCTGTACGACAAGGAAGATTGAGTGTTTTCGTTTCGCTGCCCCCTGCGCTGGTCCGATCTCGACGCGCAGGGGCACGTGAACAACGCCCACATCGTCGACTACATGCAGGAGGCGCGCGTCGCCTTCTTCCGCAGTGGCTCCACCTCGTCCCTGCTGGATTCGGGAATCGTCGTGGTGGGACATCGGGTGGAGTACCTCTCCAGCGTCGAGTACTCGACCGATGGCGTGGACATTGAACTGGGTGTGGCCTCACTGGGAGGTGCCCGGTTCGAGGTGGTCTACACCCTCACCCAGCAGTCGCGACCAGTGGCCAGGGCATCCACGGTGCTGTGTCCCTATGACTTCACCACGGAGCGCCCTGCGCGTCTCTCCACTGAGGATCGGGCCTTCCTGCTGGGAGCATCGGTGGATGTGGAGCCCATGCGTGAGCTCACCTCCCCACCCCTGGGGCGACGGGGAACGATGACGGAGTTGTATCCACGATGGTCTGATCACGACAGCTACGGTCACGTCAACAACGCCAAGATGTATGACTACCTGCAGCAGGCGCGCATCGAGGTCACGGCCCAATGGGATCCGACGATGGCCAGGGCCGGTGCCGGGGACTCGTCGTACTTCTGGCTGGTGGCACGACAGGACGTGGACTACATTTCCCAGATGTCCCACAGGCTGGAGCCCTACGCGGTGCGAACGGCACCGGCAAAGCTCGGCACGTCTTCCATGACGCTCGCCAGCGAAGTCTTCAATCCCGACGACGGCACGGTTTTCGCCCGTGGACGCACGGTGGTGGTGTGCGCAGGCCCGGACCTGCGTCCAACCCCTCTGCCGGATTCGATCAGGGAGCGGCTCGCACCCCACCTGCCCGGCTGAGCTCGTAGCTCCGATTGATGGCATTTTCCAACGCCCGGCCCCGCACGATCCAGGCAAAGGAAAATGCGACGATCGCCGCCGCCTCGGCCCAGAAGACCGGACGGAAGTGCCCGAGCGCGAACACGATGCCTGCCGGCAGGAACTGCCAGATGGCGACGAAGATGCTGGCGGCCACTATGAGCCAGCCGCAGCCCAGATAGATCCGTACTCGCTCCACTGCACCGTGGCTGCGCACCACGCTGCGGGGCAGCAGCACGAGACAGAAGACGGCCAGGCAGATGAAGAACACGCTGGCACCGATGCTGTGGACGAAGGCCGCTGGGCGTGGACCGATGATGCACTGGACGAGCGTGCAGCGGTCATCGTTGCGTGGGATGATCGGCGCGAAGGCGATGATGACGGCTGCCACGGCCGCGACTTTGCCCACCCGGCGGTCTGCACGCAGGTCGTCGTCGCGGTTGCTGAAGCCCCTGTAGCTCCATAGAAACACCGCCATGGTGATGAGGGTTCCCACCATCAGGTCCCGCACAGGTGTGTAGTAGTACTCCGAGAGACTTCCGCGGATGGAGGAGCCGGTCAGCAGGCTCCATGCGAGCATTGATGCTGGCAGGAAGAGGCCGAGGATTGCGATGGCGCGCCCTGTGGTGAGGAACGACACCACAAGCTGGTGACTGGCGCGGCCGCTGCTGTGCTCCGGCTGCGGATCCGGTGCCTCGAGCTTTGCCATCGCGGCACCCTGGGCCGAAATGGTGTCCTGGGGGGGACCAAAGTTGGGGCGTCTGCGCATTGCTTGCCGAACGGTCATTTTGTCGTGCCCCCTGTCGACTGAGATGCCATGGCGCCAACATCCTGTCACATCTGACCACACAGCCGCAGATGTTTTCCACGCCTCATCCTTTTGGTGTGCGACGACCTGTGACATGATGATGTGAACGTTCACTTGGCATCTCGTGCACTCGGAGGTCTTCATGGTCCACAATCCCGAACCGCTGCTCGTGGGAGTCGATTTCGGCACCCTCTCTGGGCGGGCGGTGATCATCAGGGCGCGCGATGGAGCTGAGCTGGGCTCGGC
>CBDTVQ010000108.1:0-6675 GCA_965364045.1 uncultured Tessaracoccus sp.
CAGTCCGGACGGCCGGTGTCGACCATGGTTCCGGTGACCAGGACGAAGCGCAACGAGTCGAGCGTCTCGTAGGTGTTGGCGGTGGTGCCGCAACTCATGCCGCTGGAGTTGTTGGCGACGACGCCGCCGATGGTGCAGGCGGATTCGCTTGCCGGGTCCGGGCCGAGTATGCGTCGGTAGAGGGCCAGCCGTGCATTGACCTGCCTGACCGTGGCGCCCGGTTGGCAGCGGACCCGTGCCCCACCGTCCAGGACCTCGATCCCCCGGAAGTGCGCTCTGGTGTCAATGATGACTCCGTCGCTGACCGACTGCCCACTCAGGCTGGTACCCCCGGAGCGGAACGTCACCGAACGCCGATGCTGGTGGGCAATCCGTACCGCCGCAGCGACATCCTCAGCGTTTTTCGCGACGACCACCGCAAAGGGCTCGAGCAGGTAGTGGGAAGCGTCGTGAGCCATCCGACGGCGATCAAAGAGCCGTGTGGAGAGCCTGTCGTCCACTGCAGCGTGCAGATCCTTGATGACCGCGGCGGTTGCCTCGCTTTGTGTGGTGACGCTCATGTCAGAGCCCTTCCTGCACAAGGATGACGTAGAGCTGTCTCGGCCCGTGGACGCCTTCCACTCGAGTCAGTTCGATATCGCTGGTGGCGCTGCCGCCACTGATCCAGGTCAGCGGCTGGCCGGCCTCCACCGCAGGCCGCAGCAGAGCGACGGCCTCCGGTACGCCGGAGACCACCTGATCAGCCCCGACCACACAGATGTGCCGATCAGGCACAAGGGACAGTGCGCGACGGCCCTGATTCGAGGAGTGATCCAGCACGATCGTTCCCGTCTCGGCCACTCCGACGGCTGCGGCGGTGACCACCGCGTCGATCCGGTTCAGCTCCTGGGGGGAAAGGAGCTTGCCGTTTTCCCTGGTGAACACCATGTCGTCTGCAGCCACCAACCATTCGGGGTCCAGCCCATCCGGAACGATCACGCCGATGGCTCCCGTGGCCCGCAGCCCTGCGGCGATCGCCTGTGGCAACCCGCTGGCCGGGCAGCGCACCACAACCGCTTTGTAGTCCTCCACTGCTTCGACGAAGACGTCGAGAATCTCGCCATTGTCTGGCAGGTTCACGGCACGGCCGAACTCCCACGGGACTGGGACGTCGTCAACGGCGGCAACGTCACCCACATCGGCCAGGGCGGTGCGGATACGCCCCAGAATCTCCGATTTGGCGCTCACTTCTGCTCCTCCTCTGCCCGGTTGGCGTTCCACCAGTCGCGGAAAGTCTTCGTGGGCGGGTTGGGTGTGTCGCGGGCACTGGCCCACTTGGACAAGGGCCAAGGCAACGGCCCGATGTGGTCTGTGAAGGTTCCCAGCACCTTGCCGCCAGTCTTGCTGGCCAACTGCGCCGCCTCGAGACGACGATGGTCTGCCATGACCCACCCTGCCGCCTTCATCATGGCGGACTCGGCATGGGGCATGTGAACTCCCTTGGCCTCAGCCTTCTTGGCATCAACCACCTTGCCTCGCAGGTGCACGAGCAGGTCCGAGATCGGGATCATGACGGGGCACACATCGTTGCAGGCCCCACACAGCGAGGAGGCGAAAGGCAGCGAGCGGTCCACCGCTGATGCGGTTCCCCGGATCTGGGGGTTGAGGATGGCGCCGATCGGGCCGGGGTAGACCGAACCGTAGGCATGGCCCCCCACCTTCTCGAAGACCGGGCAGATGTTCAGGCATGCCGAGCACCGGATACAGCGCAGCGCCTGCCGCCCCTGGGGGTCTGCCAACGCACGGGTGCGGCCATTGTCAACGAGGACCACATGCACGTCCTGGGGTCCGTCGCCCTCGGTCACTCCCGACCAGATCGAGGTGTAGGGGTTCATCCGCTCCGCGGTGGAGCTTCGGGGGAGCAGCTGCATGAAGACTTCAAGGTCGTTGAAGGATGGCAGCACCTTCTCAATACCGACGACGCTGATCAGCGTCTCAGGCAGGGTCAGGCACATCCGTCCATTGCCCTCGGATTCCACGACCACCAGGGACCCGGTGTCGGCAATAGCAAAGTTTGCCCCGGACACCGCAACCCGGGCACGTAGGAACTTCTCACGCAGGTGCCCTCTGGCCGCGTCGGCCAGGTTCGCCGGTTCGTCGTCCAGCCCGGGCGGGGGCGGGGTGCCGTAGTTGCCCATCTCGGCCAGGAAGATGTCTCGCACCTCGGAGCGATTGCGGTGAATCGCCGGGACCAGGATGTGGGAGGGACGGTCATGCCCCAGCTGGACAATCAGTTCAGCCAGGTCTGTTTCCCAGGCCGCAATGCCGGATTCCTCCAGCGCCTCGTTGAGTTCGATCTCCTGGGTGGCCATGGATTTGACCTTGACCACTTCGGATGAACCGGTCCGCTGCACCAAGTCGATCACGATGCGGTTGGCCTCGGCCGCATCCTGCGCCCAGTGCACCGTCGCGCCGTTGCGGGCCAGTGAGGCCTCCAACTTCTCCAGGTATTCCGGTAGGTGTCGCAGCACCCTGTTCTTGATGGCCGCACCCGCAGCACGCATCTCCTCCCAGTTCTCCACCTCCCCCACTGCCTGGGCCCGCTTGTCGCGGATGGTGTGGGTGGCCTGCACCAAGTTCTGGCGCTGTTGGGCATTGCCCAGTTCCCGGCGGGCGGCAACTGGAAAACGAGGTGAATCAATGAGGGCGCCGGGAGGCGGTGCAGGAGTGAGCCGCTCGGAGGTCATGATCAGTTCCCTTCCGTATGAGCCAGGATTTCCATCAGGTGAATCGGCGTGATGCCGGTCTTCTTTCGTGCCAGCACGCCACCGATGTTCATGAGGCACGAGTTGTCCCCGGCCACGAGGTATTCAGCACCGGTTGAGGCGACGTTGCGTGCCTTGTCCTGTGCCATCGCCACACTGACATCGGCGTTCTTCAGACTGAATGTGCCACCGAATCCACAACACTGTTGCGCATCCGGCAGGTCAACAAGTTCCAGTCCGCGCACCTTGCTCAGCAACTGGTACGGACGGTCCCCCACCCTGACCACCCTCAACGAATGGCAGGTGGGATGGTAGGTCACCCTGTGGGGGAAGTGTGCCCCCACATCGGTGACGCCGAGAACGTCGACGATGAACTCACTGACGTCGAGCGTTCGGGGTGCCACGTCCGCCACCTCTTGTTGAAGGCCCGCATCCCCGCTGCGCTCTGCCAGCATCGGGTGTTGCTCACGGACGGCGCCGACGCAACTACCCGAGGGACCGACGATGTAGTCGTAGTCCCCGAACGCCTTCACGAAGCTCCGCACACTGGGAACGGCCTCGTCGAAGTAGCCGGTGTTGGTCATGATCTGGCCGCAACACGTCTGTTCACGGGGGAAGACAACCTTGCAGCCGAGCCGCTCCAGGACCTCCACGGTGGCCTGGGGCGTGCTGGGGAACATGGTGTCGTTGATGCAGGTGGCGAACAGCGCCACAGTCTTTCCCTGGCCGGGGAGTCGCAGCTGTGATTGATTCATCAAGCTCTCCTTCATGCTTTCGTCAGTGATCACGATGGCAACATCCACGACAATACGGGTGTGGACTGCAGGCCAATGAGCAGACACAGGGCCAACAGGAGCCCCACACTCCACCATGCCACCTTGCGGAAAATATCGGACTCATGCCCGACGAGCCCCACCACTGTGGCAGCGATGGCGAGGTTCTGTGGGCTGACGGCGGTGCCAATCCAGCCGAGAATCGGGGACAGAAACGCGAACGCCGCGCCCGTTCGGGCGATCCAAGTGCCAATCGTGATGGTCTGCCCGGACAGGTTCATCCATAGGCGCAGGGAATCATCGAGTCGACTGTCGGTGCCGGAAGCGCAGGGGGGACCCAGATCTCTGGTGACCACGGCTGGGCGCTGACCAACGTGATGCGGATGCACGTGGCACTCGAACTGTTCTCGCCCGCAGATGTCCTGTCCACCCGCGTCCTGTTGGAAAAGCACAGCATTGCGGCAGCCATCGCCCATATCGCTGGCAACCAGTTGATCCGTGCGCTGACAATCGCGGTCAGGGAATCAATTGCCCGGGATGTCCGCGGTGCGGCCGCAAATGACATGAACCTGCACACGTTCCGACAGATGGTGCTGGAACAACATGCTGGGATCCTGACAATGATGCGGCTCGGCGAGACAGCTCGTGCTCAGGAACTGATGTCTGAGCACTTGAATTGGCGCTGGTCCAGCCTGCTCACGTCCTAGCGGTGGCGCACACGCTCAATTTCTGTTGAGCCCTCCACCGGGAGCGCGAGTGTCGCGCGCAAACCCCCAAGCTCCGACTCCCCCAGCACCACGTCGCCGCCATGGTCGCGGGCGATCTCACGCACGATGGCAAGGCCCAGTCCACTGCCGCCAGCTTCGCGTTCCCTGGCCTCGTCGAGGCGGACGAACCGTTCAAACACGCGCTCCCGGTCCTCCACTGCGATGCCCTCGCCGTCGTCCTCAACGACGACGCAACCGTCCGACACCGTGACGCGCACCTCATCGCGGGCATGCCTGGACGCGTTCTCCACCAGGTTCCGCACCACCCTGCTCACCGCCACGAAGTCCACGAATGCAGTGCCGCTTCCCGCGACGACGACGCGCGAACCCGTCCGGGCGCTGTTCACCGCGTCTTCGACCACCCCACGGAGGTCCTCCTCGGAACGGGACGCGGGTGCGGCACCGACGCGTGCGAGGAGAAGCAGATCGTCCACCAACGACTGCATCCGCAGCACCTCCGGCTCCAGATCCGTCGCGAGCTCACCATCTGCCCAGGCGTCCGGATAGGTCTGGGCCGCCTCCACGGTGGCCCGAAGCACGGCTATCGGGGATCGCAGCTCGTGCGCCGCATCCTCGACGAAGGAGCGCTGTCGCGCAGCCGCCTGCTCCAATCGGTTCAGCATTTCATTCAGGGTCCGGGCCAACGCTCCCAACTCGTCGCGGGAATCCGGCACCGGCAGCGAACCGGGCCCGCCCTCCCTTGCCACGCGCGCAGCAGCGCTGCGGAGCTGCTCGACGGGACGCAGCGCCCGCCCCAGCGCCAGCCAGATCGCCCCGGCCAGCAGGAGACTCAGGGTGGGGACCACGCCGACGAGAGAGACGCGGAGGGCATCCAGCACTCCTTCAATGTCGCGCAGCGGCAGCGACACCACCACCGTCACCGGATCGCCACGCCACGACGCCGCCAGCGCCAGCATGCGGGCCTGATCGTCGTAGGCCGTCTCCAGCGTTGCCGCGGGCTCCTCTTTCAGGCGGGCAAGTTCGTCGATGGTCACCACCGGCAGTGTCCGGCTCGCATTCGCCGAACTTGCCACCACCAACCCGTCGGCATCAAGTACCTGCGCCACCTCCCCGGCCTCGGCCACGGGCAGCGGTTCGGGGAGGCGGTCCTCCTCGGCAAGCCTGGCGATGGTGACCGCTCGGGCAGCGGACAATTCGTCGAGCGTGGAAATACGGCTTGCCGAGACCACTGCCGTGAGCGCGATCGCTCCCATGATCAGCCCCACAGCCAACAAGCCAGTGGTCACCAGCGTCAAACGCAGACGAAGCGAAAGCCCGTGCCATCTCATGGGGACTCTCATCCCACCGCGCTCATCCCACAGCCCGATAGCCGGCACCGCGGACGGTGGCCACGACGTCGCGTCCCAGCTTTCGACGGAGATAGCCCACGTAGACCTCCACCACGTTCAGGTCCTCGCCGTCGCCGTCCCAGACATGGTCGCGCAGCTCCACCTTGCCCACCACACGATCGGCGTGGCGCATCAGGTACTCGAGCAGGGCCACTTCGCGTGTGGTGAGTTCCACCAACTCACCGTCACGGGTGACAGCCCGCGTGGAGGGATTCAGCTCGATCGCACCGACGGCAAGCACTGCCGGGCGTGCCTCGGAGGGCCTGCGGACCAGTGCTCGCAGACGTGCCACGAGGACGACGAAAGAAAAGGGTTTGGTGAGGTAGTCGTCGGCCCCGAGGTCCAGGGCATCGGCCACGTCGTGTTCGCCATCCTTGGCGCTCAACATGATCACGGGCGTCCAGACCTTGCGCTTGCGCAGGGCGTCCACCACGTCGTAGCCATTGCGCCGGGGTAGCATCACGTCGAGGACGATGGCGTCGTAGTCGCCGTGGGTGGCCAGCGAAAGTCCTGTTTCTCCGTCGTGAGCACAGTCGACGGCGAATCCTTCGGCCGCCAGACCTCGCTGGAGCGTGCGCGTGAGCCCACGCTCGTCGTCGACCACCAGTACCCGCACGCCTCCATCATGCCAGCGGGGTCACAGCGTCCACGCGGTGGCATGCCGACGCTGGGGACGTGGGCTCAGGCCTGGATGCGCAAGCGCCCCTCGTAGGCGGCGAGCAGAGCGTTGTTGTGCTCGTCCCCGCCCGGGATGTTCGCCGAGATGTAAAGCGGCGGAGTCAGGCCCCTGGCGGTCATCCGTTCACAGGCCATCATGGTGAGGAGCTGGGCGATGAAGGCGGCGGTGATGGAACTGACCGCCCCCGCCTTCATGCCGGAATCGAGCTCCACGGTGACGTCGCCGTAGGGGGCGAGATTGTCTATCGTGACATCGGCGATGTCACGGAGCCGCTTGCCGCTGGGGTGCTTGGGGCTCACGGCCTCGGAGTGTTCGAGGCTCGTGAGGGCTATCAGCGAGTGTCCAGCCTTCTTGACGGCCAGT
>CBDTVQ010000109.1:0-6651 GCA_965364045.1 uncultured Tessaracoccus sp.
GGCGTCTGCCCTGCTGCTCTCGGTGGGGTGCGCCGTGGTGACACTGCTCACGACCACGCCCCTGGCTGGCGCCGACCCGATCCCGCCGACATCCACCGCCTTGATCAGTTCCGACGGCATCAACTTCGGCCCCACCGTTTCGGGACCGCTCTTCACAAAGGAGCACGCCCTCGAACCCACTGCCATTCCGCTGGCAATGCAGATGGCGGACATCGGCGAAACGAGTGGCCAGGGCGAGACTGCCAGTTTTGATGTGTACGTGTCGATGTGGGATGCAGCAGGACCCCCACCCGCCGACTCCTGCGGCGACGGAGGAGTTGGTATTTTGGGTGTCGACCCGGACACATTAACCATCGCGCTTCCAGATACCGGGGCCGACAGTCGAGCGACCGGCCCCACCGCCGCAGAAGGGCCGCGCGCACTCACGCCTGCGGCCATTGCGGCCGTCGCCCTCGGAATCCTTCTCGCACTGTTGAGCAGTCGCCGGGATCGGCGACGGGGCACGAGATGACGGAGACCACACGGCCAGGGCGGCCGGTTCGCCACCTGTGGCTGGTGGTGAGTGCGGGACTGCTCGGGTTCGTCGTCCTCCTGGCACTGATCCGTGTCATGCACACCAGGGACACCGGCTCCGCCCCAACGACGACCGTGACGCCCCCCAAGGAGCGCCTGTTGCCGACGCGGCACGACACGACACAGGGTGCTGCCCAGCCGACCGGGCACGACACGACACAGGCTGCTGCCCAGCCGACCGGGCACGAAACGACACAGGCTGCTACCCAGCCGACCGGGCACGACACAACGCAGACTGACGCCCAGCCGACGCAGCGCGACCCGACGCAGGCTGCCGCCCGACCAAAGGGTGCCTTGCACTACCTGTGGCTGGGGCTGAGTGCCGGGCTTCTCGGGCTGGTGCTGCTGCTGGCCATGGCCACCGTCGTGGTTCCCAAGGCGATGGGCGCCACCCCCCTCACCATCCTCACGTCCTCCATGGAGCCTGCATTTCCGCCCGGCACGCTCATCATTGTCAGGCCGACACCTCCCGAGGACATCCACGTCGGCGACGTCGTGACCTACCAGTTCCGCTCCGGGGACGCGGCGGTGGTGTCGCACCGGGTCATCGGTATCCGGGACAGCAGCTCAGGGGGACGGACGTTCACCACGCAGGGGGACAACAACGCCAGTCCGGACCCCGACGTTGTCCCCGAACAATTGCGGGGCGTGGTCTGGTACGGAGTCCCGTACGTCGGCTGGGCAAGCACCTACCTGCACGGCAGCGACAACCGATCGTGGCTTGTCCCCGCGATCGCCGTTCTGCTGCTGGGATACGCCGCCTACATGGTGGCCGCCGGACTTCTCGACGCCCGGCGCAAGCATCGGGCTGCCGCCCCGGAATCTGCTTCCGACGCCGCGGTACCTCGTGGGGGACGAGCCGGCCGGTAAGCCGGATTCTGTCGAAGGATGATCATCCATCTTGGCCCGCCGTTGCCGACGGGCTCATGCAACCCACCCGAACGCCTCGCGCGAGCAGCGCTCAGACAGCGTTCGCAGCCAGCCGGGGCTGGCCTTCTTGGTCTTGCTCCAGGTGGGGTTTACCTAGCCACACCGGTCACCCGGCATGCTGGTGGTCTCTTACACCACCTTTTCACCCTTACCCGGCCGAAGCCGGGCGGTCTGTTTTCTGTGGCACTTTCCCGCGGGTCACCCCGGGTGGGCGTTACCCACCACCCTGCTCTGTGAAGTCCGGACTTTCCTCAGCACCCTGATTCAGGCACCGCGATCATCTGGCCGACTCGTCCACTTCAGATTGTACGCTGAAGATGACGTTGCCCTCCACCAGGTCGACGCCGTCGAGCCGCACGCGCATGTGACGGCCCACGCAGTCGGGATCAGTATCCGCAATCCGGGCCTGGATGGCGTACTCCGTGATCTGGAAGGTGCCCTGTCCGTTGCGTGGATACACATCGATGACGACGGCTTCGAAGACCTCTCCCACCTTGTCCGCCAGCACGAGGGCTTCGGCGAGGTTGACTGCCCCCCGTTCGTAGGCATTCGCCTGCTGCCCCGTCTCCTGCATCACGGCTGGCAACCCGTCGAGGGCTTCGATGACCCACGCGGGCACTGCGATCCCCTCCGACAGGCTGTGACAGATCTCCAGCACGAACCGGTCCACCAGCCGACGCAGCGGCGCCGTCGTATGGGCGTAGAGGGAGGCGACGGCGGCATGTTGAAGATCCCTGTCCGGCACTCCACCGTGGAAGCCGGCATAACCAGAGCCACGAAACAGCGTGGTGCACTGAACAATCACGGCGAGCTCACGCGGGTTGGAGGGGTCCAGAGCCCTGACGAAATCTGGGTAGTCGAGGTCCTCGGGCCACTCCACGTCCAGCGACGCCGCAACGCGTCGAAGCTTGGCCACTGCCGATTCCTCGGCCGGCGGGAGCGTGCGCAGGATGCCCACACCACCGTCGACCATCATGTGGGCGGCGGCGATGCCAGTCATCAGCGATATCTGGGCGTTCCATTCCTCCACGTCCAGCGTCGTGCGAAACCGCAGCTCCCAGGTGCCGTTGGTGGCGACGATCTCCTGATCCGGCAGGTTGAGGTTGATGCCACCTCTTGCGACTTCCTTGGCCACGCGCAACGGACCCACCTCCGCGAGCAGCTCCGCCGTCGGCGAGGACGTGCCCGCGGCAAGCTGTGCTGCCACGTCTTCGTAGCTCAGCTTCGCCGAGTTCACCACCATGGCGCGCTCCAGCGTGGAATCTGTGAGGGTCCCTGTGGCATCCAGCCGATGGGTCCACAGCATGGCGGGCCGGGGCTTGCCGTCAGCCAGCAACGACGCCGCGCCCTCGCTCAGCGCCGGAGGGTGCAGCGGCACCTTTGCGCCGGGGGCGTACATCGTCTGGCCACGCGTCCACGCCTCGGCTGCGATCGGGGAGCCGGGCTCCACCCAGGCGCCCACATCGGCGATGGCGTAGTGCACGACGTACCCGTCGCCGTCCCGTTCGATGTGCATGGCCTGATCCAGATCCATGGATGTGGGCGGATCGATGGTGATGAACCGGAGCGCCGTCCGGTCCACATGATTGGAGAACGACGGCGGATCAGCCGCCAGGGCAGCAGCCTGTTCCATCGCTGCCGCCGGGAATTCCTCGGGCAGGCCGAGTTCATCCTGCAACAGGTGAAGCCCACGCACGACCTCGGCCGGCACCCCCGGGATGTGGAGGCGGCGCAGGATCATTTGAGACCCGAATCAGCCGTCCGGACAAGAATGCGGTCACACTCGACGCAGCGGAGCACCTCGTTGGCAGGTGCCTTGCGGAACCCGTCGAGATCCGCAACGGTGATCTGGAGTTGGCACCCGGTGCACTGTCCGCGATGCAGCTTGGCGGCCCCGGAGCCCCGCTGGGTACGCAACTTCTCGTACAGGGTCAGCAGCGCCGGCGGCACCGTCAGTGCGATGTCATTGCGAGCCCCCGCGACTCCCTTGGCCTCGTTGCTCAGAGAACCCACTTGTCGGTCCCGCACGCCCACCTCGTCACGCAGCGCCGTTTCCACCTCTTCGCGCCTTCCTGACAGCTCGGTGGCGCGCGTCTCTGCGTCCTCCAGCCGAGCCATGACCTCAAACTCCGCCTCCTCAAGCTCGACGATGCGTCGCTCGATGCGCGCAACTTCATCGATGAGCCCCTTGAGGATTTTTCCATCGCTGATGGAACCGTCCTCCACCCGGGTGCGGTCCCGCACGAGCCGGGCGCGCACGGGCACCAGATCCGCCTCGGCGCGCCGGAGTGCCACCTGCAGATCGTCCACCTCGGTGGTGGCCGCCACGACGGACTCTCCCACCGCTTGTCGCTCAGCCATCAGGCTGGCGATCGTCTGGTGTTGTGGCAGGGAGCGCGCGGTGTGCTGCAGGCGTCCCATCTCGGAATCCAGATCTGCCAGGTTCAGAAGCTTTTGCTGGTCAGCGGGCTCGGCAAGCATCGCGGGTGGTCCTCCCAATTGACTTCGGTCACCGGTCAATCTACAAGGGTTCCACCCGCGGTCTACACTCGCTCGCATGAGCGTCTCTGAACAACAGTCATCGGCTCTCGACGGAGCCAACCGCAAGCCCCGCTTCTCGGAGGCTTTCAAGGAGTTCATCGTCGGCGACTGGGCACCCTACGACGAGCAGATGCCGGAAGCGTTGCCAGCGTCCGCCTGGACGCTGGCACGACGCGAGGCAACCAACAAGGCGTTCCCCGAAAAGACCGTGGTCATCCCGGCAGGCGCCTACAAGGTCCGCTCCAATGACACTGACTACCGTTTTCGCCCCCACACATCGTTCGCATGGTTGAGCGGGCTGGGTGAGGAGCGCGAACCCGAAGCCGTGCTGGTGCTCTTCGACGACGCACCCGGCACCCTGTTCTTCCGGCCCCGCTGCCCCCGCACCGATGAGGAGTTCTACGCCTCCTCCCGCTACGGCGAGATGTGGGTGGGCCAGCGCGACTCCCTGGACGAGATGAGCGCCCGCCTGCAGCTCCCCTGCCGCGACATCCGCGAGCTCGAGGAAGCCCTCGCCGGCCGCGACCTCCTGGTTGTGCGCGACGCCGACCCCATCGTCACTGACATGGTGGACCGGCTCCGTGAAACGGACGCCACCGAGGCGGACACGGTGCTGGAGACCACCCTGTCCGAGATGCGCCTCGTGAAGGACGCATTCGAGATCGAGGAGATGCGACGCGCCTGCGACGCCACCCGCGTCGGTTTTGAGGCCGTTGCTCGCGAACTCCCGAACGCGGTGTTGAACGGTCGCGGCGAACGGTGGGTGGAGGGGGTCTTCGGGCTGTATGCCCGTCACCTCGGCAACACGGTGGGCTACGACACCATCGCAGCGGCCGGCGACCACGCCAACACCCTCCACTGGATCACCAACGATGGGGACCTCACCGATGAGGATCTCATCCTGCTCGACGCCGGGGTGGAGCTGGATTCCCTCTACACCGCAGACGTCACGCGCACCCTGCCCGTCGGCGGCTCGTTCACACCGGCTCAGCGTCGGGTCTACGACGTGGTGCTGGCCGCGCAGACCGCTGGTATCGAGGCGTGCCGCGCGGGCGCGAAGTTCACGGATCCCCACACGGCCGCCATCGCGGTGCTGGCTGATTTCTTCGAAGAGCTGGGCATTCTCCCCGGCACAGCCGAGGACGCGCTGGGTGAGGACGGCGGCCACTGGCGCCGCTGGATGGTGCACGGCACCTCGCACCACCTCGGCATGGATGTTCACGACTGCGCACAGGCCCGACGCGAGATCTACCGCGAGGGAGACCTGGCTGCCGGCATGGTCATCACAGTGGAGCCGGGGATCTACTTCAAGTCAACGGACCTGCTGGTGCCACAGGAGTACCGGGGAATCGGGGTGCGCATCGAGGACGACATCCTGATCACCGACGGTGACCCCGAAAACCTGTCGGCATCCCTGCCGCGGGATGCCGACGAGGTGGAGGCCTGGCTGGCGGATCAGCAGCGCTGAGCCGCCCTGGAGATCGCGCGGACAGGGAGTCGCTCTACCGGCGCCCCCACCCGCGAGACCTCTCAGTCGTCGGCCTGCTCCTTGCGGAACGGGCGCTCGTTGCGCTGCATGAAGTTCAGCAGTAGGACGGCGACGTCGCCGGGGCTCACCACGCTGATCTGGTGTGCGGCATCAGGCAGCACGTGCATCTCCACGCCCGGCACGGTTTCCGCGACCTCCTCGACATGGTCGATGGGGGTGGAGCTGTCCCGTTCGCCAGCGATCACCAGCAGTGGCAGGCGGATGTCAGTCAGCTCGTTGCGCACGTCGTGCACGGCCAGCGCCCGGCACAGTTGCGCGTAGGAGTGGTCGTCGGAGGCCGCGAGCGCCTCCATGAGGGTGTCGACGATGCCGCGATGCTGGGCGCGGAAGTTCGCGGTGAACCAGCGTTTCTCCGTCTCCTCGACGAGCTGCTGGGTGCCGGTGGCCTCCACGTTTTCTGCGCGCTCGAGCCAGCGGTCGCTCTCCCCCACCTTGGCAGAGGAACTCAGCATGGCCACGCCGTTGACGCTGTCGGAATGCTCCAGGGCGATGTGCAGGGCTGTTGCGCCCGAGATGGAGAGGCCGGCGAAGAACACGGGCAGGTCCCCGAACTGGTCACGCACCTTGTCAACAACATCCACGAAGCCCTGCGCCAGCACCTGCAGGGTGGGCTCGTCAGCGTCATCCCACACTGGGGAACCGGCGTGCCCGGGCAGGTTCGCGAAGACCACGGTCGCCTGGGGGTCCAGCGCTTCGGCCACCGAAGTCCACTGGTGTGTGGCATCCCCGCCGAGACTGGGGCCCACCACCAGGATGCGTTCAGCCGTGCTCGCTGGATTGAATACGTCGTATGTCAGTTCCATGACCCACCTTTGATCCGTTGATGTCTCTCGTTTGTCCCAACATACTCAAACGGCTGAGCGCACCTGTGGCGCCCCGCTATTTGATGGCGCCGAACCGCGAGGAGTTCTTCAGCCGATTCACTCGAACTGTGCGGCACGATCCTGTGGACGGGTGGCGAGCAGCTCACGTGCCCGTGCCGCCACTTTGTGCTCGCTCATCACCGCATAGCTGGTGGCCACGGTCTGGCGCATCGAGTTGAAGTCGCGCTTGCCCTG
>CBDTVQ010000110.1:0-6616 GCA_965364045.1 uncultured Tessaracoccus sp.
AAAGCCGCCGGCGTCGGCCTTCTGCTGATCACCGCGGACCGTCCGGCGGAGATGATTGGTACCGGCGCCAACCAGACGGGCGAACACGTCGGGGCTTTCGGGCCCTCGACACTCGCCACGGTGCGGCTGTCGTCCCTCACGGATGACGTGGCGCTCTGGGGGGCGGCAGTCCAACGCGCCCACGTGATGGCCTCGGGACGACGCTCACGCCGCCCGGGCCCGGTGCACATCAATGCCGAGTTCAGCCCGCCGTTGATCGGGCCTGTCCCCGAAATCGACGCGCGCCCGGCGGAAGTCAACGGTAGCGACGGCGTGACGGTGCACGAGGTGGCGGATGCGGAGCGCACCGTGGTGCTCGTCGGCGACGCGTCCGCCACCATGGGCATGGAGGCGCGGGCGCTGGCGGAACTCGGCGGTCTTCCGCTCTTCGCCGAGCCCAGCAGCAATGCCCGCACCGGAAGAAATGCCATCGCCGCCTACCGGCTGCTGCTCGAATCTGCGCTGGGCGCCAGGATCCGACGGGTGATCTGCTTCGGACATCCCACCTTGTCCCGGCCGGTCACGGCGCTGCTGTCGCGCCGTGGTGTGGAGGTCGTCGTGGTGACGGACCGGGCTGATTGGAATGATCCAGGATCCCACGCCGTCGCCGTCGTGGACAGGGTGCTGCTTCCCGAGGGTGACCCGGAATGGCTGGAGAGCTGGCAGGTTGCTGATCGGAAGCTGGCCGGAGAACGTGCGTCGCTGGCCCGATGGGATGGCCACGCCGTCGCCGGGGCTGTGCTGGCAGCGGTGGGTCCGGGGGAGCAACTCTTCTTCGGGTCAAGCCAGAGCATCCGCGATGCAGACCTGGCTCCCATCAGCCATGCTCCAGCACGGGTCTGGGCGAACCGGGGCCTGTCCGGCATCGATGGCACGCTCAGCACCGCCATCGGCGTGGCACTGGCCACAGGGGAACCCACCACGCTCCTGCTCGGCGACCTCACTCTTCAGCACGACATGGGCGCCCTGGTGGCACCTCCGTTGGAGCCGGGATACGACATCCGCGTCGTCGTGGCCCATGACGACGGCGGCGCCATCTTCTCCACCTTGGAGCAGGGGGCGCCGGCGCACGAACGGGCGTTCGAGCGGGTATTCGGCACGCCGCAGGGCGTGGATCTCGCTGCTGTCGCCTCGGCGCTTGGTTGGCGGAGCACCACGGTGAGCGACGAAGCGGAACTCAGGGCCGTCCTCAGCGCCCCAGTGCAGGGCCGGGAGTTGGTGGTGGCCCAACTGGCGAGAGGAGACCGCCGAAACGCCGAGGCAGCCCTGAAGGCGTTGGGTCAGAGCATCATCTGATCACGCCGGGCGTCCACGGTGCACCCCGCCGACGCAGTTCTCGGTGTCACCCATTACGGTCAGTGGCATGCAGATCGGTATTCCGCTCGAGATGGCACCCGGTGAGAACCGCGTGGCTGCCACCCCCAAAACCGTCCGTCAACTGATTGCCCTCGGCTACGGCGTCGTCGTCCAGGAGGGCGCAGGCTCGCGTTCCGCGTTCGACGATGCCGCCTACGCCGAGGCCGGCTCCGTGATCGGGGACGTCAATGAGGCCTGGCACAGTGACATCGTCCTGGCGGTGAACCCACCCACCGAGGACCAGATTGCCGCGCTCAAGGCAGGCAGCACCATCATCAGCTTCCTCGCTCCGAGGCAGGATGCAGCCCTGACCAGCAGGTTGGCCCAGCAGGGTGTGACAGCCCTCAGCATGGACATGGTCCCCCGCACCAGCCGGGCGCAGGCGCTGGACGCTTTGAGCGCGATGGCCAACATTTCGGGCTATCGGGCCGTGGTGGAGGCGGCGCACTCCTTCGGCCGCTTCTTCACCGGACAGGTGACGGCCGCCGGCAAGGTCCCTCCGGCGAAGGTGCTGGTGGCAGGCACCGGTGTCGCCGGGCTGGCCGCGATTGGTGCCGCCAACGCAATGGGCGCCATCGTCCGCGCCACCGATGTGCGCCCGGAAACTGCCGAGCAGGTGGAATCCATGGGGGCGAGCTTTCTGCACGTGCGCTCCGACGATCAGGGGGTCAGCTCCGACGGCTATGCGAAGGAGGTGGGTGCTGACTACGCCGCCCGCGCCCGCCAGCTGTACGCCGAACAGGCTGCAGAGGTGGACATCATCATCACCACGGCCGCCATCCCCGGCAGACGCTCTCCTCTTCTCATTTCCGCAGACATGGTTAGTACCATGCGCAACGGCTCCGTCATCGTGGACCTCGCAGCCCAGGGGGGTGGCAACTGCGAACTCACCAGGCCGGGGGAGAGTTGGGTCACCGAGAACGGCGTGACCATCATCGGATGGACGGATCTTGCGAGCCGGCTCCCCGGACAGTCCTCGCAGCTCTACGGCACCAACCTCGTCAACGCGCTGACACTCATGACTCCGGAGAAGGACGGGCAACTCGTCCTGGACTTCGACGACGAGATCGTCCGGACCATGACCACGGTGCGCGACGGTGTCATCACGTTCCCTCCACCACCCATCGAGGTGTCTGCCGCGCCGGCTCCGGCCCCCGCGACCGGGGCCGTGCCGGCCACGCCGCCGCCCGAGCCGAAAAAGCCGAAACCCTGGTGGCTGACCGTCGTCTGGGTGGCGCTGGCAGGCATGGGGCTCATCGCCCTGCTCACCATCGCGCCCAGCAACTTCGTCACCCTGTTCGGCATCTTCGTGCTGGCTGGGGTCGTTGGTTACTACGTGGTCTGGAACGTCACCTACGCTCTCCACACGCCCCTGATGAGCGTCACCAACGCGATCAGCGGCATCATCATCGTGGGCGCCATGACACAACTGGCCGATCCCAATCCTTGGGTGAAGGGTATTTCCTTCGCGGCCATCGTGCTGGCTGCCATCAACGTCTTCGGCGGGTTCACAGTGACCCACCGCATGCTGACCATGTTCCGGAAGGGCTGAGCCATGCTGAGCAACTTCATTGATGCCACCTACATTGTCTCCGGACTGATGTTCATCCTCGCCCTGGCGGGCCTCAGCAAGCACGAGACCGCCAAGCGGGGCAACGCCTTCGGCATCCTCGGCATGGTGCTGGCCATCGTCGCCACCAACTTCGCCATCGCCTACACGGACTACGCCAACATGGAGATTCAGCCCGTCTCAGCGGTGCTGCTGTACGCGGCTCTGGCCATCGGTGCCGTCATCGGAATCTGGCGGGCGCGCAAGGTGGAGATGACGGGCATGCCCGAGCTCATCGCCCTCCTGCACAGCTTCGTGGGGGCCGCCGCCGTCATGGTGGGCTACAACGCCTTCCTGCAGCGACCGGACGCCTCCAGCTTCCAGCAGGTTGAGGTGTACCTCGGGGTCTTCATCGGCGCCGTCACCTTCACCGGCTCGATCGTGGCGTGGGGCAAGCTCAACGGAAAGCTGGCTTCGAAGCCGTTGACACTGCCGGGGAAGAACTGGCTGAACCTCACGGCGCTCGTCGCGCTGGGACTGCTGGGTTGGTGGTTCATCTCCTCACACTCGATCATCCCTCTGCTACTGGCCACACTCGTCTCGCTGGCGCTCGGCATCCACCTGGTGGCGTCCATCGGCGGTGCCGACATGCCCGTGGTGATCTCCATGCTGAATTCGTACTCCGGATGGGCGGCCGCATTCACCGGCTTCACGCTGGGGCTGACCATCCTCGTCATCACCGGCGCGCTCGTCGGCGCCTCCGGAGCCATCCTCAGCTACATCATGTGCCGCGCCATGAACCGCTCCTTCATCTCCGTCATCCTTGGTGGATTCGGGGAGTCGACTGCGCAGGGCCCGGTTGTGGAGGGTGAGCACAGGGAAGCCTCGACGGGCGATGTCGCGCGCCTTCTTGACGACGCCAAGAAGGTCATCATCGTCCCCGGCTACGGCATGGCCGTGGCGCAGGCACAACACCTGGTGGCGGAACTGACCCGCTCTCTGCAGGCCAAGGGCACCGAGGTGCGGTTCGCCATCCATCCCGTTGCCGGCCGTCTGCCGGGCCACATGAACGTGCTGCTGGCCGAGGCCCGCGTGCCCTACGACATCGTCGAGGAGATGGACGATATCAACGACGACTTCGCGAGCACCGACGTCGTCCTCGTGATCGGGGCCAACGACACGGTCAACCCGGCCGCCATGGAGGAGGGTTCACCCATCTCCGGGATGCCGGTGCTGCACGTCTGGGACGCCACCACCGTGGTGGTGTTCAAGCGCTCGATGAGCGCGGGCTACGCCGGCGTCCAGAACCCGCTGTTCTTCAACGAGAACACGGTCATGTGCTTCGGCGACGCCAAGGCCAGCGCCCAGGCGATCGTGTCCGAGTTGCCGCAGCTGGAGGCCTCGGCGCGCTGAGTCCGAGTGGACTGGGGGTGTGGCCGATGTTGGTTGGCGGCAGACCGGCCGCGATTGACGACTGTCCTGTGCCGCAGGCTCTGGCCGGGCGAAGGTTGGGCAGCAAAGCGCTGAACAACAAGAGCCGGAGGGCAGAGTGCGATTGTGGTTGGTAGTCCAACCAACATTGCACAGAGCCTTTGCGGAATCGGTGCGCTCGTGGGGGCGTGGTCACTTGTGGTTGGCAGACCAACCAACACTGACCTCCGTCCAGGCCACGGTCGTGTTTGTGTAGCTGCGCTTTTGCCCTTCTCCTGAAGCTGACCCGCCCGCAATCTCAGCGACAGCTGGTGGTGGGACCGTCGAGCAGCAGATCTGCCAGCACTGTGCTGATGCCGTCGGGCTGGCCCTCACAGGTGCCCTGGTACTCCACGTTGAACACCGGCTTGTCCAGGGCGATGAGAGCCTCGTAAGTGTCACATTCGTTGTACTGCTGGCACTGCTCGTTGACGGCGAAGTCGATCTCGTCGGCCAGCACCGGGATCAGGTCCATGGTGTTCTTCAGGCCGATGGCGAGGCTTCGATCGTGGGCGAGCGTGATCAGCTCGCGTTGGTAGGCCAGGGCGTCGTCCCGGGAGAGTGGGAATCCGGTGTCGTTGGTGTAGCCATCGAGGTTGTCCGGATCGACGGCGTCGAAGCCCTTTTCAGCGCAGTCGTCCATGCGGGTCGCCATGATCGGCAGCAGGACATCCAGCTCGCGGACGTCCAGCCAGGTCTCCCCGGGCCATCCGTCCAGCGGCTTGCCCTGCACCTCATGGGGGAAGGACTCGTAGTCGTCCCGAAAGGACTCGGAGCCACCAGCATTGAAGTAGCAGATGACGTGGGCCCCCGAGGCCTGCAGTGCCTGCACCTGTGCGGAGTCGGTGCCCACACCGTCGAGGTTGTGGACGGGGACCTCCGGGTTTTCCATGTCACCCTGGTACTGGATGTGCCAAGGCATCGTGCCGGTGGGCTGCCAGTGGGCACGCGGTCTGATTGTCGGTATCGGCGACGACGACGCAGGCGTCAGCTCATCCGGGGCGCACGAGGAGAGCCCGGCGAGCATGACTACCAGACCCAAGCACCGCAACGCCCGTTGCGCCGTCATCCGACAGCGTTCATCTCCGGGCTGGGGTCAGCGATCTTCATGCGAGGGCCGGCTGCTCTTGCGGTTGGACTCGCCGGCCTCCGTGAGCTCAATGAGTTGGCCGGAGATCCGGGTGGAGCGCAACTTGTCCCACGCGTCGGCCGGCAGTTGTGCGGGAAGTTCCACCAGCGAGTAGTCCATGCGAATGTCGATGTGTCCGAAGTCCTCACGGCCGAGCCCTCCCTCGTTGGCGATGGCGCCGACGATCTGGCGGGGTTCGACCCGCTGACGCTTTCCGACCTCAATGCGATAGGTGGCGTAGGACACGTCGGAGCGGCCGCGTCGTGAATCGGACGAGCGGCCAGGTCGCTCTTCGCGCTGCCACCCCTTCCCGCCACCGTCGGCGCGGTTGCCACCCCCACCGCGGGGACCACGATCGCCGTGGTCGGTGCGCGGGCCCCGGTCACTGCGGTCCCGGTCCTGGAAGCGTGGGCGCTCCGGCTCAGGTTCGAGGAGCAATGGCTGATCGCCCCGCAGCACGACGGCCAGGGCAGCGGCCACGTCGACCTCCGGAACGTTGTACTCGTCCACGTAGTGGGCCACGACGTCGCGGAAGAAGTCGACCTTCTCGGATGCCAGGGCCTCGGTGATGTCGTCGTCGAAACGGCTGAGCCGGGTGGCGTTGACGTCGTCGACGCTCGGCAGGTGCATCTGGGTGAGAGTGTTCTTGTTTGCCTTCTCGATGGCCCGCAGGAGATGGCGCTCGCGGGGTGTGACGAAGGAGATGGCGTCGCCGCTGCGCCCTGCGCGACCAGTGCGCCCGATGCGGTGGGTGTAGGACTCCGTGTCCGTGGGAATGTCGTAGTTGACGACGTGACTGATTCGCTCCACATCGAGGCCGCGTGCAGCCACGTCCGTGGCCACAAGGATGTCGAGCTTCCCTGACTTGAGCTGTCCCACTGTCCGTTCGCGCTGCGCCTGGACGATGTCGCCGTTGATCGCCATGGCCGAGAAACCGCGCGCACGAAGCTTCTCAGCGAGCGTTTCCGTCTCGTTCTTGGTCCGGACAAAGACGATCATGCCCTCGAAGTTCTCCACCTCAAGGATGCGTGTCAGGGCGTCGACCTTCTGGGGGTAGGACACCATCAGGTATC